>JBIOID010000014.1:0-16601 GCA_044449585.1 Candidatus Limnocylindrales bacterium | reverse complement strand
GTTTCGCACCAAGCATGGTGGTATCTGCGATGAGCCACACGCCGGAGAAGTGTCCGCGGGGTTCGCGGAGCCATGCCCGTGTCTCCAGGCTGTCGCCGGGGAGGACCGCGCGGAAGGAGGCGGCATGTCGCTTCAGCTGGGTGCGGTTCGCGGTCGTGCCGGGCAGGATCAGGATGCGGCCGACGTGGTGGATGGGCCGACCGCGCTCCCGGCGCAGCACCGTGGGGACCACGCGCACCTTGCGATCCAGCCGCGCCAGCGTGTCCTGCACGTCGACGATGCGGCTCTTCACCTCGATGATGGCCACGGCGTGGCGTTCGGGGCGGGTCCCCAGCACGTCAACGCTGCCGCGGTCGCCGAAGTGGTTGAAGGTGTACTCGGGTTCGGGTTGCCAGGCCCACTTGGCCAACCAGCCGACCACGGCTTCGACGATGGCCGCGTGAGCAGAGTCAAGGAGGCGATGGGCCTCGGCCCCGCGGTAACGGGGGTCCAACTGCAGCTGGATCCCGAGCGCGGTGAGGACGCGACGTGTGGTTCGCAACCCGACCTCCTCCAGGCGTCCGAGTTCGACGAGCGAGACGAGCACCTGGCTGGTCCCGCTGCGGCTGGCTACGTCGCACTGCCGCAGGCCGTGCCGACGGCGCACCGCCCGCGCGACTGCGCCGACCTGCAGGTCGTTCATGGTCCGATGCTGACCGCCACGCCTTGTCAGCGGCTCCATCGCGGCTCGCCAACGGCTTACCGAGGTTGACGGATCGGGTCGGCCGGATGAGCCTGGCCGGATCGGGTCGCCGGGCCCCAGCCCGGGCCGGCCGGATGCGTCAGACGCCGTCGAAGGCGGGTGGCAGTACGACCGGCCCGCTCAGCTCGCGCCGATAGGTGGTCAGGGGCTTGACCATGAATACCGCGTCGGGAACGGGTCGCGGCGCTCGGATGCCGAAGCGAGACGCCGGTCGGAACCCGAAACGCGGGTAGAACCAGGGGTGGCCGAGCACCAGCACCAGCGGTTCGTCGCTCGCCTCCGCGGCATCGAGCGCGGCGATGACCAGGGCGCTGCCGATGCCCTGCCGCTGATGGGCGGGCTGGACGGCCATGGGCGCCAGCTCGGGCACGGGCACGAGGCCGCCGCCCGTGACCAGCGTGACGGTGCTCAGCAGGATGTGGCCGACGACCGCGCCCGCCAGCTCGGCGACCAGGGCGTAGCCGGGCACGTACCCGCCGGACACGCGGATGGCCTCGACCAGGTCCGCCTCCGCCGAAGTCGGAAAGGCCGCCTTGAGCACGCCGCGGATAGCGGCCCGGTCAGCCGGATCCTCGCGCCGCACGATGAGGCCAGGCGGGCGCCGTGTGGGACGCGTAGCGGGGCTCATGGCATCGCGCCGTGACGCGCAGCGGGGCTCATGGCATCGCGCCGTGACTCGCGGGCTGGCGCATCGCGCCCCGACTCGTCGCCCGGTGCGTCAGGCCTCCGTGATGGTCACCGACCGGATGCTGACCGGCTGGTGGGGGCGGTCCTGCGCCCCCTTGGGGGCCGTGGCGATGGCGTCGAGGGTCGCCTCGCCGGCCGTCAGGCGCCCGAAGATGGTGTAGTTCGGCGGCAGGCCGTAGTCGGCGTGCATGATGAAGAACTGGCTGCCGTTGGTGTTCGGCCCCGCGTTGGCCATGGCCACCGTGCCACGCCGGTAGGGCAGCCGCACGGCCTCGTCGTTGAAGCGGTAGCCCGGGCCACCGCGGCCGGTGCCGGTCGGATCGCCGCCCTGGATCATGAAGCCGGGGATGACCCGGTGGAAGATGGCCGACTCGTAGAAGCCCTCACGGGCCAGGAAGACGAAGTTGTTCACGGCCAGCGGCGCTTCCTTGGGCAGGAGCTCGAGGGTCATCGACCCGGCGGTCGTGTCGATCTCCGCCGTGTAGGTCCTGGCGGCGTCGATCGTCAGCGGGGGTGGCGCAGGGTACTGCTTGGCCATGGTGCGGGGCTCCTCGGGCGATGGGCGGTTGCTGGGCGATGGGCGGTTGCTGGGCGATGGGCTGTCGGCAGATCGCGTCCCGTGGTCGCCGGTCGACGGCTGGCCGCGGGCACGCTGCGGGGCGTCCGCGGAGGGGATCACGGGTGACTGTGCCCAGCCTACCGCAGGGCCGGCCGCCGTGCCCGATTCAGGTGATGCAGACGCCGGTGGCGGCCGGTATCGTGCCCCGCAGGGCGCTCGCGATGTCCGAGGCGACGACCACGGGGTCCAGCGCGTAGCCGATGCCGGGCTGGCTCCGCGACGCGGCGAAGACAAGACCGCCGACGGTGCCGTCGGGCAGCACGAACGGTCCGCCCGAATCGCCCGGCTGGACAGCGGCATTGAGTTCCAGCACGTCACGTGTCACGACCGCCTGGCCGTAGATGTCCGTGCCGCGGGCCGGCAGCCGCGAGTCGACAGCCGCCGGCACGACGGCCAGGGGCGCGCCCTGCGGATGGCCCAGGGCCGCGCCCTGGACGCCGCGATCGGGGGCGTGGGCCGCCCAGCGCAGGGCGGGCAGGTCGAGACCGGGCACCCGCAGCACGGCCACGTCGAGGCGCGGGTCGAAGAAGATGACCGTCGCGTCGCGGCGCCGCCCATCGGCATCGACCCGCACGGAGACGTGGGACGCACCGGCCACGACATGGGCGTTGGTCACCAGGTCGTCGCTGCCGATGGCGAAGGCCGTCCCGACCAGGAACTCGTTGCACGCGCTGGCATCGACGCGGACGGTGCTGTTGGCGGCTAGGCGAGCGAGCGTCTCGGCCGCGGCCTGGTCGGGCGCCGGCGCGGGCGAGGCGGGCAACGGCTCGAGGCCGATGAAGACGTCCGGCAGCCCGGCCTGGTCGAGCGCCCCTCCGATGTTGGCGATGACCTCGTCGGGAGGCGGCAGGGCACCCATCAGGACCCGCACCGTCGCGGAGCTCTGGGCCTGCGTGGCCAGGGCATCGAACGAGCTGCTGGCCAGCAGGCCGCCGACCAGCCAGATGACCAGGACGGCCTGGAGGCCGCCGAAGACGACGCCGCCCACCCGGTCGAACACGCCCAGCACATTGCCCGTGGCACGTCGGGACAGCGCCCCGCCCAGCGCCGAACCGAGGGCGTCGCCCAGGATGACCACGGAAAGCGCACCGGCCACGCCCAGGACCGCGCGCCAGGGCTGCTCGTATCCGTCGAGCAGGGGCAGCAGGCTGGGCGTCACCATGATGACCAGCGCCAGCCCGGCCACCGCGCCGAGGAGGCCCAGAGCCGGCCCCGCCAGCCCGGCGCGGTAGCCACCCCAGGTGGCCAGGACCAGCACGACCACGACGGCCACGTCGAAGAGATCCATCGTGGGCAGCCTACCCGGGATGCGCCGAGCGGTCAGCCGGACGATGGTCCGGGGCGCGGCCGCGCGTCAGCCGACGGTCGGACGCGTGTCGATGCCGGCGGGCCGGGCCGTCTCATAGGCGTCGATCGCGCCCGTGTGTTCGAGCAGGTAGCCGATCTCGTCGGTCCCCGCCAGCAGCATGCGCTTGGCGAACGGATCGACATCGAAGGGCAGATCCTCGTCACCCGGCAGGTGTACGACCTGCTCGTCGAGGTCCACCCGCACCTCGAGGTCGGGCTGTGAGGACAGGAGGGCGAACAGCTGGCGGTGGCGCTCGACCTCGACGACGATCGGCAGCAGACCGTTCTTGAGGGCATTGTTGCGGAAGATGTCGGCGAAGCTGGTCGAAAGGATGGCGCGGATGCCCCAGGCGGTCAGCGCCCACGGGGCGTGCTCGCGCGAGGAGCCGCAGCCGAAGTTGTCCCCGGCGAGCAGGATCCGGCGGCCCTGCATCTCCGGCCGGTTGAGCACGAAGTCGGGGCGCGGCGCCCCGTCGGAGGCGTAACGCCAGTCGTTGAAGAGGGCGCCGGCCAGGCCGGACTTCTCGGTCGTCTTGAGGAAGCGGGCAGGGATGATCTGGTCGGTGTCGACGTTCTCGGCCGGGAATGGGATGAGGCGGCTGCCGAAGGAGGCGTAGGGCTCGCTCATGGCGCGGTCACGACGGTGCGCGGGTCGGTGATGGCGCCGGTGAGGGCACTGGCAGCGGCCGTCAGAGGGGAGGCCAGGAAGGTGCGGCCGCCCTGGCCCTGGCGGCCCTCGAAGTTGCGGTTGCTGGTCGACAGGGCGTACTGGCCGGGCGCCAGCTGGTCGCCGTTCATGGCGATGCACATGGAGCAGCCCGCCTCGCGCCACTCCGCCCCGGCCGCGCGGAAGACGGCGTCGAGGCCTTCGCGCTCCGCCTGGGCCTTCACCTGCTGCGAGCCGGGCACGACCATCACGCGCAGGCCCTGCGCCACGTGGCGGCCGCGCAGCACGTCCGCCGCCTGGCGCAGGTCGCTGATGCGGCTGTTGGTGCACGAGCCGATGAAGACGACGTCGAGGCGCTGGCCGAGGAGCGCCTGCCCCGGCTGCAGGTCCATGTAGGCCAAGGCCTGGCTCAGCGCGCGCTGGTGGGCCGGCTCGGCCAGGGACGACGGACTGGGCACGCGACCCGTGATGGGCACGCCCATGCCCGGGTTGGTGCCATAGGTGATCATCGGCTGGAGATCGCCCGCGGCCAACGTGATGCTCGAGTCGTATTCGGCCCCTGCGTCGCTGGGCAGGCGTTGCCAGCGGCTCAGCGCGGCCGCCCAGGCGGCGCCCGTCGGAGCATGCGGTCGGCCGCGCACGTACTCGAAGGTCGTCTCGTCCGGCGCGATCAGGCCGGCCCGCGCGCCGCCCTCGATGGACATGTTGCACACGGTCATGCGCTCTTCCATCGACAGGCCGCGGATGGCCTCGCCGGTGTACTCGAACACGTGGCCCGTGCCACCGCCGATGCCGATGCGGGCGATGAGCGCCAGGATGATGTCCTTGGCCCCCACGCCCGGCCGCAGACGGCCGTCGACGCGCACCTCGTAGGTGCGCGGCCGCCGCTGCAGGAGGCACTGGGTGGCCAGCACCATCTCGACCTCGCTGGTGCCGATGCCGAACGCGAGGGCGCCGAACGCGCCGTGGGTGGCGGTGTGCGAGTCGCCGCACACGATGGTCATGCCCGGCTGGGTCAGACCCAGCTCGGGCCCGATGACGTGGACGATGCCCTGTCGCTCGGACCCCAGGCCGTACAGGGGGATGCCGAACTCGGCGCAGTTGCGGCTCAGCTGCTGCACCTGGAACGCAGCCTGCTGGTCGAGCATCGGCAGCGACCGGTCGTGGGTGGGTGTCGAATGGTCGGCCGTGGCCACCGTCCGGTCCGGTCGCCGCACGGCCAGGCCGCGTGCGCGCAGGCCGGCGAAGGCCTGTGGCGACGTCACTTCGTGGACGAGGTGCAGATCGACGTACAGGACGCTCGGCGCCCCCGGGTCATCGGCCACGACATGGTCGTCCCAGATCTTCTCGACAAGGGTGCGTGGTCGCGGCGACGCAGGTTCCATGGGGCGTCCTAGGCTAGCAGAAGACAAGGGATCATCGACGGACGGTATCCTGTCCCGGCCGAACGATGCCCCGGCCCGCCGGCCGTGCCTCGGCCGCTTATCTGAGCACAGGAGTCGCCATGCGCGCGCCGGATCGCGGTCTCGCCCGGGATGGGTCGACCATTTGACTCACCGCCTGGCGCTCGCCGTCGTCAATGGCCACCCCGACGACGAGTCGGTGATGGCCGGTGGCGTCATGGCCCGCTACGCGGCGGAAGGCCTGCGCGTGGTGTGCATCACGGCGACGCGCGGTGAAGTGGGTCAGATCGTGGCCCCCGACGTCGACACGCCGGTCAACCGGGCTCGCCTCGGGGAGATCCGCGAGCAGGAGGAGCGACGGGCGCTCGAGCGCCTCGGACCGATCGAGCTTCGCTTCCTGGGCTATCGCGACTCGGGCGTCGCGGGCACGACGCCCAACGACGATCCCCGGGCGTTCTGCCGCGCGGACATCGACGAGGCGGTCGGGCGGGTCGTGCAGATCCTGCGCGCGGTGCAGGCCGACGTCGTGATCTGCCCGAACACCTTCGGCGCCGACGGCCACCCGGACCACGTGCGGGCCTCGCAGGTCGCGCGCCTGGCGTTCGCTCGCGCGGGTGACCCGCGGGCCTATCTGGAGCAGCTGCGCGATGGGGATCTCCAGCCGTGGACCGCGTCCAAGCTCTACGAGCGCGTCACCGCCTCCGGTCGCCGCGAGAAGCTGGCCCGTGCGCTGGCGGAGGGTGGGGTGCTCGGCCTGGGCCGCGTGTCGCTGCGGGTCGCCCGGCGCTGGCGGCCGGGCGTGGAACGCGATCGCGCCCGCATCGCCGCCGCGCAGCAGCCGGCATCGACCCGTGTCGATGTCGGTGCCTACCTGGAGGCCAGAGAGGCCGCGCTGCGCGAGCACCGCACCCAGATCTCGCCCGGGTCGGCCCTTTTCGCGCTGAGCCCGGAGGAACGTCGGCGGGTCGACCCCACGGAGGACTTCACGCTGGTCGAGTCGCGCGTCCCGGTGAACATGCCCGAGGATGACCTGTTCGCGGGGCTCCGCGCGGTCGACCAGGCAAGGGACGGGACGGCGTGATCACCGACGGGGTGCGGGAGCCGGTCCTGATGAGCGACGTCTGCATCGTGGGCGGGGGACCGGCCGGCATCTCGCTGGCCCTCCGCCTCGCGGAGGACGGCGACCTGGACGTCGACCTGCTCGAGAGCGGTGGGCTTGCGTTCGAAGAGGAGACGCAGCGCCTCGCCCACGCCGATACCGTCGGCGCGGCGTACTACCCGCTGCACGAGACGCGCATCCGGGCTCTGGGCGGCTCGACCTGGTCGTACGGAGGCGTCTGCACGCGCTTCGATGCCCTCGGTTTCGAGGCCCGTCCCTGGGTGCGCAACGGTGGCTGGCCCTTCGCCAGGTCGACCCTGGATCCGTACCTCGACCCCGCGCTGGAGCTGTGCGGCATCACGCCCACCGACCGTGAGACGGTCGACCGGGCCACCGCGGCGACGTTCGCGACGGCCGGCCTGGATGCGACCCAGGTGGCGCCGGTCCCCATCTACTTCGGGCGCCCGGTGCGCTTCGGACCTGCCTACCGGGCGGCGATGGCTGCCGCGTCGCGGTTGCGGGTGCGACTGCACACCACGGCCACGGGCCTGCTGGTGGAGCAGGGCCGCGTCGTCGGGGTGCAGGTCGTGTCCAACGGGCATCGAGCCGTGGTGCGCGCGCGCGCCGTCGTCCTCGCCGCGGGCGGCGTCGAGAACGCCCGGCTGCTGCTCATCGCGGGCCTTGGCGGCGATGCTACGGGACGCTACTTCATGGAGCATCCGCGGGTCGTCGACCGGTACCGCATCAAGGCCGGCGACACGCCCCTGGGGCGATTCGTCGGGGGCGGCGCGGCGGGCACCCTGCGGTTCTTCCGCCTGAGCATCGCCGACGCCGTGCAGCGCCGGGAGCACCTCATCAACCAGCACGTCAACCTGCAGCTCGGCTATGCCGGTCAACTCAGCCGCCAGTGGCCTGCCGTGCGCCGCATGGCCATCCTCACGCGCAGCCCCTGGAACGAGAGTCCGTACTACCAGGACGCTGGCGGTGGTCGTCTCACCTTCCGCCCGGGCGACCTCGCCACCGCCCTCCGCCGCCCCGACCAGGCCTTCCTCGGGGCGCTCGGAGCGCTCACCGAGCGCCCGTCGCTGCGGCGCTTCCTGGAGGTGACCAGCACCATCGAGCAGGTACCTGAGCACGACAATCGGGTGGAGCTCCTGCCCGAGGTCGACGCGCTGGGGATGCCCCGGGCACGCCTCCGGTGGTCGGTCGGCGAGGCCGAGGAGCGGACGTACCGGCGGGGCCTGCAGATCGTCGTGGAGCAGCTGGAACGGCTCGAGCCGGGCCTCGCGTCAGCCCGCCTCCCGGAGCCGGATCCGTGGCCCTCACAGCTGGTCGGCACCTGGCACCATGAGGGGACGACGCGCATGCACCCTGACGCCAGCCTGGGCGTCGTCGATCCCGACTGCCGCGTGCACGGCCTGGCCAACCTGTTCGTGGCCGGCAGCTCCGTCTTCCCGGTCAGTGGCTCGACGTCGCCCACGGTGACCATCGTGCAGATCGCGCTGCGCCTCGGGGATCACCTGCGCGGGCGGCTCGCTGCTGGTGACATGCCCGTGCCCGCGGCGCTGGCCGAAGGCGCGCCGTCAACGGCGGCGCGTCTGCCGGGAGCGGCGAGCATGGCCCACAGGGCGATCGTCAGGCCCACCAGGACCGCGTCGCGCACGATGATCGCGAAGGCCAGCGGGCCGGCCGAGTAGAGGCCCGGGAAGACGACCGTGGACAGGGCCAGGAGCACGACGAAGCCGACCTGCCAGAGTCGCGTCCCGCGTCCGCCCTCGAGCAGCGGCACCAGCGGCAACAGCCACAGGAAGTACTGGGGCGACAGCACCTTGGCGGCGACCAGCACGGTCATCAGGGTGGCCACCGCGGCCAGCGTGACCAGGCCGGGCAGGCGGGTGGCGACGATGAGGTCGCCTGCCGCGTCACCGGCCTCGAGCGCAGGCAGGTCGCGCGCCATGCGCCGCAGGGACAGCAGGCCGACCACGACCACGCCGAGGACGGTCAGCGGGAGCGAGGCCCACGCGACCGCCGGCGCGAGGGGGTTGACGATCTCGTACGCGCCGTAGCGGGCCACGATGTCGAGCGGCCACCCGGCCGCCTGGAGCACCAACAGGACCGCCGCGCCGACCGACTCCAGCTGTACCCCGCGCTGCGCGTTGAAGGCCACGAACTGCAGCGCGTCGGGCCCCTGGACCACCACGAATGGGACGAAGCACGCCACCACCGCCAGACCCAGCCAGCCGGCCCGGACAGCGAGCGGGCGCACGACGCGGCGGGGGTCGCGCGCGCCCGCCGCGAACACCCCCGCCGGCAGCGATGCCACCAGCCACAGCGGGGCCAGCACGGCCGGGTAGACCTTGAAGGCGATGGCGGCGGCCAGGATGAGCAGGGCCGCCCGCCACCAGCCGCGCACGAGCGCCAGCAGCGACGCCAGCAGCAAGGCCCCCTCGAAGAGGTCCAGGCGGTCGTACAGGATGTAGTAGATGGCCACCCCACCGGCGCCATACACGGCCAGCCGCCATGGCGTCGCGAACCGCCACGTGGCCGACGCTCGTGCGCCGCTTCGGTGCGCGCCCCTGTTCGGCCACCCGCCCCGCAGGGCGAGCAGGCCCAGCACGGCCAGGAGCGTCAGGTCGACCACGAACGCGGCCAGCCGGAAGCGCCAGCTGTACACCGCCAGCTGTGCCGGGTCGTCAGGATGCGTGCTCGACGGAAGACCCGCGCCGAGGGCGGCCATCAGGCCCACCGCGAGGGGTGGGTACTCGAGCAGGGTCGTGCCCTCGGGCGGCTCGTGGCCGAGCGCCTCGGAGGTCTCGATCACATACCGGCCGTGCAGGTCGTAGAACGACACCCCGTCCCGGCCGGCCGCGCCCCACAGGGCGGCATCGTGGTAGTAGGCGGGCGTATCGCTGAACTCCGGCGGATGGGCCAGCAGCCAGATCCGGCTGGCCACCACGATCGCCGCGACCGCGACGGTGGCCACCAGCACGAGGCGGCCCGCCGGGGAGGCACGGTGGCTCATGGCCGGCGAGCCTAGCATGGGCCCCGGTCCAGAGGTCCCAGCGGAAGTCAGCCGCGGTACTAGTGGACAGCGAGGCCGCCGTGCCGCTAGACTTCCGCGATGGTTCGGAGCAACGGACAGCGGGGGTTCCAGGCCGTCGTCATCACCGCGGACGGTCGGCGGGTGTCCGTGCCCTTTGCCCAGGTGGCCCCGCGGGCTGCCGACCGCGATCTCCTGCGCAGCCTCGTCCTTGGCCTCATCGGCCTGATCACCGGCTCCCGGCGGGAGTCTGGAGGGCGACGGTAGCGCGGGGAGCGCGACTCGACCGACCAGGACCCTCGCCGGGTGGCGAGGGTCTTTCGTTTTCCCAGGAGGCAGCACACGCCGATGACGATGACCAGAGGACCGGGGGCCGCCCGCCACCTGCCCGCCGCGGGGACGCCGGCTGGGATCGCGGTCGACCAGGCGCGGGCCGCCATGCTGCACGAGACCAAGCCGCGCGACCGCACGCGCATCGGCGCCGACGTCGTGTGCGAGGCGCTGCTGCGAGAAGGCGTGGACGTGCTGTTCGGTTATCCGGGCGGCGTGGTGCTGCCGCTCTATGACGTGCTGGGTGACTATCCAGCACTCCGCCACGTCCTGGTCCGCCACGAACAGGGCGCTGCTCACGCGGCGGATGGCTATGCCCGGGCAAGCGGCAGGGTGGGCGTCTGCCTGGGCACATCGGGACCCGGCGCGACCAACCTGGTGACCGGGCTGGCCACGGCCCAGCTCGACTCGGTGCCGGTCGTCGCCCTGACCGGCAACGTGGTCGCCGCGCTGCTCGGCAAGGATGCCTTCCAGGAGATCGACATCACGGGCATCACGCTGCCCATGACCAAGCACAACTACCTGGTCCGCGACGCCGACGAGCTGCCCATGGTGCTGGCCGAGGCGTTCCATCTGGCCCGCAGCGGCCGGCCGGGCCCGGTGCACGTCGACATCACCAAGGACGCGCTGCAGCAGGAGACACGCGCGCCGCATCCGACGGCAGAGGCGGTCCAGGCGCGCTTGCCCGGCTTCCGGCCCACGCTCGACGGCCACCCGAAGCAGCTGCGCGTCGCGGCACGGGCCATCAACGAGGCCCAGAAACCGGTCATCCTGGCCGGCCATGGCGTCCTGGTGGCGCAGGCGTGGGACGAGTTGCGCGGGCTGGCCGAGCGGGCCCGCATCCCCGTGGCGCACACGCTGCTGGGCGTCGGGGCGATGGACGAGACGCACCCCCTCAGCTACGGCTTCATGGGCATGCACGGCTGGAAGCACGTCAACCGGGCCATCCAGTCGGCCGACCTGCTGATCGCCCTGGGCATGCGTTTCGACGACCGCGTGACGGGCAAGGTCAGCACATACGCCACCGGGGCGCGCATCGTGCACGTGGACATCGACCCCTCGGAGATCGGCAAGAACGTGGCCGTGGACGTGCCCCTGGTGGGCGACGTGGGCCGCGTCCTGCGGGCCCTGATGCCGCTGGTCCGGGAGGTCCCGGAGGCGGAGCGCGCGCCGTACCTGGCGCAACTGGCGGAGTGGCGCCGCGAATCGGAGCGCAGCAGCTGGCACGGCTCGGGCGCCTGGCGCGACGGGCTCCTGTCCGCCGACTACGTGGTCTCGCGCATCGGCGAGTTGACCGGGCACGACGCGACGCTGGTGGCCGACGTGGGCCAGAACCAGATGTGGCTGGCGCGCTACGCCGGCTTCCGGCGGCCCAACTCCCACCTCTCGTCGGGTGGGCTGGGCACCATGGGCTACGGCGTCCCGGCGGCCATGGGCGCGGCCCTGGGCCGACCCGACAAGGCGACCTGGGCGATCGTCGGCGACGGCGGCTTCCAGATGACGCTGCAGGAGCTCGCCACGCTCGTGCAGGACCGCATCCCCATCCGGATCGCCCTCTTCGACAACAAGAAGCTGGGCATGATCCGCCAGTGGCAGGAGATCATCTACGCGGGCAACTACCACTCCGCGAGCCTGCTCGGACCGGACTACCTCAAACTGTGCGAGGCATACGGGATCCCGGCCTGGAAGGCCACCCGGCCGGACCAGGTCGATGAGGCCATCACCGGCGCCTCCGCGGTCGAGGGGCCGGCCCTCATCTGGTTCGAGATCGCGGAGGAGCAGAACGTGTTCCCCATGATGCCCGCCGGCCTGGGCCTGTCGGACCTCATCGAGAAATGGGACGGAGCGGCCGAGTGAGCGATCCGACCCCGCCCCCTGCCGCCACGGCAGGACGTCCGCGCTACGTGCCCGGCACCGGCACACAGGGTCGGCACGTGCTCGTGGCCATCGTCAACAACCGCACGGGCGTGCTCAACCGGGTGGCCAGCCTGATGCGGGCGCGCAACTTCAACGTCGAGGCGCTGGCGGTCGGCCACACCGAGGACCCCTCGGTCAGTCGCATGACCATCACCCTGCGGGGCGACGACCACGGCGTCGAGCAGCTGAGCAAGCAGCTCTACCGGCTGATCGACGTGCTCAAGGTCCAGGACGTGACCGCGGAACGCCACCTGGAGCATGAGCTGGCGCTCATCAAGGTGCGTGCCAGCGCGGCCAACCGGGCCGAGGTGCTCAAGATCGTCGAGCTGTACAAGGGCCGTGTGGTCGATCTGGCCGGCGACTCGCTGATCGTCGAGGCGACCGGCACGGAGGAGGAGATCGACGCCCTGGTGGCGCTGGTCGGTGGTTTCGGCATCAAGGAGCTGGTACGCACCGGCAGCATCGCCATGCAGCGTGGCGCCAGCGTCATCGAATACGAAGGAGTGCAGGGCTGATGGTCGCGCGCATGTACTACGACGCCGACGCCGATCCGCAGGCGCTGCATGGTCAGATCGTGGCCGTCATCGGCTACGGCAGCCAGGGCCATGCCCACGCGCAGAACCTGCGCGACTCCGGGTACCAGGTCATCGTCGGCCTGCCCGCCACGTCGAAGAGTCGCACCCTGGCCGCCGACGCCGGCCTGACCGTGGTCGACGTGGCCGAGGCCGCGCGGCGGGCGGACGTGATCATGCTGACCGTGCCCGATACGGCCCAGCAGGCGGTGTACGACACGGATATCGCGCCCCACCTGCGGCCCGGCCAGCTCCTGCTGTTCGCGCACGGCTTCAACATCCGCTTCGGGCGCATCGATCCGCCCGACTTCGTCGATGTGGGCATGGTCGCGCCCAAGGGTCCGGGCCACCTGCTGCGCTCGGTCTACGTGGCCGGTGGCGGCGTGCCCGCCCTGTTCGCCGTCCATCGCGACGCCTCCGGCACCGCCCGGGCGCGAGTGCTGGCGTATGCCTACGGCCTGGGGGCGACGCGCGCCGGGGTGCTCGAGACGACCTTCGCGGAGGAGACGGAGACGGACCTCTTCGGCGAGCAGGCGGTCCTGTGTGGCGGCACCGCGGCCCTCGTCAAGATGGCCTTCGAGACGCTCGTAGAGGCCGGCTATCAGCCGGAGCTGGCCTACTTCGAGACGCTCCACGAGCTGAAGCTGATCGTCGACCTGCTGTACCGCGGCGGCCTGGACTTCATGCGCTTCAGCGTCAGCGACACGGCCGAATACGGCGACTACGTGTCCGGCCCCCGGATCATCGACGCGCACGTCCGCGCGACCATGCGCCAGGTCCTGGCGGAGATCCAGGACGGCTCCTTCGCCGACCGCTGGATCGCCGAGGATCGCGCCGGACGGCCCGAATTCCAGCGTCTCCGGGCGCAGGACCGCGACCACCAGATCGAGCAGGTCGGCGCCCGGCTGCGCCGCCAGATGGCCTGGCTGGATCCGGTCGAGGTGACGGCCGGCCAGGCGCAGGCGTCCGCCGGGCAGCGGCCGGCCGGCGGGCAGGCATGAGCTCCGCCGTCGGCGCGCGCGGCTGGGACCCGGGGCGCATCCGGGTCTTCGACACGACCCTGCGCGACGGCGAGCAGGCACCCGGCGCGGCCATGACGGCCGAGGAGAAGGTCGAGGTGGCGCGCCAGCTGGTGCGCCTGAACGTGGACGTCATCGAAGCCGGCTTCCCGGCCTCGTCGCCGGGTGACTGGGAGGCCGTCCATCGCATCGCCCGCGAGACGCGCGGCGTGGCCGTGGCCGCCCTCGCACGGTGTCGCGATGGCGACCCCCAGCGCGCCGTCGAGGCGATCCGCGTCGCCGAGCGGCCGCACCTGCATGTCTTCATCGCGACCAGCGACATCCACCTGGTGCACAAGCTCCATATGGACCGGGAACAGGCCCTGGCGGAGGCGGTGCGCTGGGTCCGGTACGGACGCCAGGCGCTCGGCCCGGACGCCGAGATCGAGTTCAGCGCGGAGGACGCGTCGCGCACCGACCCGGAGTTCCTCCTGCGCGTCTACGAAGCCGTCGTCGACGCCGGCGCGAGCACCGTCAACGTGCCCGACACGGTGGGCTACGCCATCCCCGATGAATTCGGGCGGCTGGTGGCGGCGGTCGTGCAGCGGGTCGGTGCCGAGGCGGTCGTCTCGGTCCATTGCCACAACGACCTGGGCCTGGCCACGGCCAACACGCTGGCCGCCGTGCAGGCCGGGGCGCGCCAGGTGGAGGTCACCGTCAACGGCCTCGGCGAGCGTGCCGGCAACGCCTCGCTGGAGGAGGTCGTGATGGCGCTGCGCACGCGGCCGACGCGCTTCGACCTGGGCACGACGCGCGTGGCCACCGAGCAGATCACGGCCGCCAGCCGCCTGGTGAGCTACCTGACGGGGTTCGTGGTCCAGCCCAACAAGGCCATCGTGGGTGGCAACGCCTTCGCCCACGAGTCGGGCATCCACCAGGACGGCGTGCTCAAGAACCCGCTGACCTACGAGATCATGACGCCCCAGTCGGTCGGCCTGTCGGGCTCGATCATCTCGGTCGGCAAGCTCTCCGGGCGCCGCGGCCTGCAGGGCAAGCTGCGCGAGCTGGGCCACGATCTGGACGGCCCGGCGCTCGACGCCGTCTACCGCCAGGTCATCGCCCTGGCCGACACCAAGAAGGACGTCACGGACGGCGACCTGCTGGCCCTCGTCGAGCAACAGACCGCGGAGTCCGCGCCGGGCGCCGAGGAGGTGGCCGCCCTGGAGGGTTGGAGCGTCACCTCGTCGGCCGGCGGGCACTCCTCGGGCAGCGTCGCCTTGCGCATCCACGGAGACGTGCGCCAGGCCGAGGCGGCCGGCAACGGCCCGGTCGACGCGCTGTTCGGGGCCGTCGATGCGGCCGTCCAGGCGGCCCTGGGCTGGCACCCGGTGCTGACCGAATACGAGATCCGGGCGGTCACGGCGGGCGAGGACGCGCAGGGCCGCGCCATGGTGCGTTGCCGGCGGTCCACCGATCCGGTCGAGGCAGCGCCCGCCACGGGCCACGGCCTCTCGACCAACATCATCGAGTCGTCGCTGGAGGGCTACCTGGCGGCCCTCAACAAGCTGGCCGGGCGCGGCGCGGGGGTGCCCGCATGACCGAGGCGCCCGATGCACCGCGCACCTTCAGCGTGGTGACCATCCCGGGCGACGGCATCGGCCCGGAGGTCGTGGGTGCGGCACGGACCGTCGTGGACGCGGTCGGCGCGAACCTCGGCTTCGCCATCGCGTGGCAGGAGTTGCTGGTGGGCGGGGCCGCCATCGATCGCTACGGCGTGCCCCTGCGCGGCGAGGACCTGGCCGCCTGTGCTGACGCCGACGCCGTGCTCCTGGGCGCCGTGGGGGGTCCCAGCTGGGACGATCCGCACGCGTCGGTGCGGCCCGAGCAGGCGCTCTTCGCGCTGCGCGGCGGCCTCGGCCTGTACGCCAACCTGCGACCGGTGATGGTCGATCCGGCCCTCGTCGATGCCTCGCCCCTGCGGCCCGAGCGCCTGGCCGGCGTCGATCTGCTGATCCTGCGCGAGCTGACGGGCGGGCTCTACTTCGGCAAGCCGTCGGAGGAAGTCGTGACGCCCGCCGGTCGTGAGGCGGTCGACACGTTGCGCTACACCGAGGAGGAGATCCGCCGCCTGGTGCGCCTCGGTTTCGAGCTGGCGCGCACGCGGCGGCACCACCTGACCAGCGTCGACAAGGCCAACGTGCTCGCGTCGTCCCGTCTCTGGCGCAAGGTCGTGGAGGAGCTGCGCCAGGAGTACCCGGACGTGGCCGTGGAGCATCGTCTGGTCGATGCCGCGGCGATGCTGCTCGTGCAGCGGCCGGCCGCCTTCGACGTGATCGTGACCGAGAACCTGTTCGGCGACATCCTGTCCGATGAGGCGTCCGTCCTGGCTGGCTCGCTGGGCATGCTGCCGTCGGCCTCGCTGGGCGAGCGCATGACGGCGCACGGGCGCTTCGGCCTCTACGAGCCGATCCACGGCTCGGCGCCCGACATCGCGGGCCAGGGCAAGGCCAACCCCATCGGCGCCATCCGTTCGGCGGCCATGCTGCTGCGCTGGTCGCTCGGCGAGACGGCCGCCGCCGACGCGGTCGAGGCGGCCGTCGTGGCGGCACTGGCCGCCGGCCACGGCACGGTCGACCTGGACCGCCCCGACGACACGAGGGCCATGACCGTGGCCATCGTGGCCGCGCTGCCCAGCGGCGCCGCGCCCAGGCACGCGGGAGCCGTCCGATGAGCGAGTCGATCATCCTGTACGACACGACACTGCGCGACGGTACGCAGGGCGAGGGGCTCGTGCTGTCGCTGGCCGACAAGCTCAAGATCGCCCGCCGCCTGGACGAGGCGGGTCTGCCCTACATCGAGGGGGGCTGGCCGGGCTCCAACCCCAAGGACGTCGAGTTCTTCACGGAGGCCCGTCACGTCGCCTGGCGCCAGGCGCGCATCGCCGCCTTCGGCTCGACGCGCCACCGCGCCAACCGGCCGGAGGCGGACCCCAACCAGCTGGCGCTGGTGGCCGCCGAGACGCCGGTCGTCACGATCTTCGGCAAGAGCTGGCTGCTCCACGTGACGCAGGTGCTGGGCGCGACGCCGGAGGAGAACCTGGCCATGGTCGGCGACTCGGTCGCCTTCTGCCGGGCCGCCGACCGCGAGGTCATCTACGACGCGGAGCACTTCTTCGACGGC
>JBIOID010000013.1:0-16900 GCA_044449585.1 Candidatus Limnocylindrales bacterium | reverse complement strand
CGGCGTTGGTGTAGCCCACGATGGCCACGCTCGGGACGAGGCGTCGATCGCGCGACCGGGCGGTCGTCTCGCGCGTGCGCCGCACCGTCTCCAGGCGCTGGCGCAGCTTCTTGATCTTCTCACGGATGACCCGCCGGTCGGTCTCCAGCTGTGTCTCGCCGGGACCGCGCGTGCCGATCCCGCCGCCCGTGCGCGAGAGATGGGTCCACAGGCGGGTCAGCCGCGGCAGCTGGTATTCGAGCTGCGCCAGCTCGACCTGCAGGCGGCCCTCATGGGTCTGCGCGTGCTGCGCGAAGATGTCCAGGATCAGGCCGCTGCGATCGAGCACCTTCACCTTGAGCAGCTCTTCCAGCGCCCGCTGCTGGTTGGGTGAGAGTTCGTCGTCGGCCACCAGCAGGCCGAAGCCGGTCTCCGACTTGGCCGTCAGCAGCTCCTCCGCCCGACCCTTGCCCAGGTACCAGTTGGGGTCGACATGGCGGCGGTTCTGCCACTCCGCCCCGACCACCTCCGCGCCGGCGGTGGCCGCGAGGGCGGCCAGCTCCTCGAGCGACTCCTCGGCCGTCCAGCCCTCGTCCTGGCCGGTGTCCACGGCCACCAGGAAGGCCCGCTCGACGGGCGCGGTCAGGTCGATCAGGCGGTCACTCATGGGCTGGCCTCAGGATAGCGCGACGCCCTCGCGCAGCCGGCGGGCCACGCTGAGGGCGGTGGGCAGCGGATCCTCCGCGGCCGGCAGCCAGCCGATGCCGCGCTCACCGCGGAACCACGTGCGCTGCCGCCGCGCGTAGGCGGTCGTGCGCGCGACCGTGCCGGCGATGGCCGCCTCGCGGTCGAGGCGCCCGTCGGCCAGGTCCAGCGCCTCGAAGTAGCCGAAGGCGCTGAAGGCGCGCGCCGGCGTGCCGAAGCGGGCCCGCAGGGCCACGGCCTCGTCCACCAGCCCGGCCGCGAACTGGGCCGCCGCGCGCTCGCCGATGCGCTGGCGGCCCACGTCCACCCCGACGTGGAGGCCCAGCCAGGTGGTCGGACCGGGGTAGCCGCGTGGCGGCGCGGGCGGCACATCGCCCACCAGGCGAGCACGCTCGAGCGCCCGCACCACTCGCCGCGGGTTGGCCAGGTCCGTGCCCCGGGCGATGACCGGCGCGACCTGCCGCAGCTCGGCAACCAAGGCGGCCAGGCCTTCGTCGGCCAGACGCTGCTCCAGCGCGGCGCGCAGCCGCGCGTCGACCGAACCTTCGTCGAGCGGCACGCCCCGCGCGACGGCGCGCAGGTACAGGCCGGTGCCACCGACCAGGATGGCCATGTGACTGCGCGCCGCGATGCCCGGCAGCACGGCGTAGACGTGGCGCTGGAAGTCGGCCGCCGTGAAGCCGGCATCGGGATCGACGAGGTCCAGCCCGTGGTGCTGGATGCGTGCCCGATCCGCGGCGCTGACCTTGGCCGTGCCGATGTCCATGCCGCGGAAGACCTGGCGCGAATCGGCGCTGATGATCTCGACGCCGCCGAGCGCGTCGGCCAGGGCCAGCGAGAGGCGCGTCTTACCGGTCGCGGTCGCGCCGGCGATGACCAGCAGCGGCGGGACCGCCTCAGGCAAGACGACCGCGCAACGCGTACGGCCCGGCGTGCTCGATGGTCACGGTCACGAGGCGGCCCACGAGCTCGACGGGGCCCGCCAGATGCACCAGCCGATTCTCGCGGTTGCGCCCGCTCAGCCAGGTGACCCCCTCCCCGGCCGCGGCCGACGCGTGGTCGTGGGTCCGCGCCGGCCGGATGGCGTCCACCAGGACCTCCGTCGAGCGCCCCAGCCAGGCGCGCTGGCGCCGCAGGCCCAACTCCTCCTGGAGCGCCAGCAGGGCCGTCAGGCGGCGGCGCTTCTCGGCCGCCGGCACGTCGTCGGCCAGGCGGGCGGCGGGCGTGCCCGGTCGCGGCGAGAAGGCGGCCGCGAACACCTGGTCGTAGCCGACCGTCCGCAACAGGTCGAGCGTGGTCTCGAACTGCGCCTCCGTCTCGCCGCAGAAGCCGACGATGACGTCCGTCGTGAGGCTGATGTCCGGCACGGCCGCGCGCAACCGCCCGACGAGTTCGAGGTAGGCGGCCACCGTGTACTGGCGGCCCATTCGGTGGAGTACCGCATCTGCGCCCGACTGGACCGGCAGGTGCAGGTGCTCGCACACGGATGGGCACTCGGCCATGGCCGCGATCAGGCGGTCGGTGAGGTCCCAGGGGTGCGAGGTGATGAAACGCAGGCGGGGGATGGCTGGCTGGCCGTCGGCTGTGCGCAGGCCGTCGACGGCGCGCAGCAGGGCGGCGATGTCCGGGCGCCCGTCAAGGTCGAGCCGCCGACCCAGCGGACGGCCGCCCCGGACGTCCGCGAACCGCCCCTCCGACGGCAGGTCGTGGCCGTAGGAGTTGACGTTCTGGCCGAGCAGCGTCACCTCGCGGTAACCCTGGGCGGCCAGCCGGCGCGCCTCGTCGACCACATCATCGAACGGGCGGCTCCGTTCGGGCCCACGGCTGAACGGCACGATGCAGTAGGTACACGTCTTGTCGCAGCCGTAGATGATGGGCAGCCAGGCCTGCGCGGCGCTGCCCCGGGCGACGCGCCCCTCCCCCACCGCCGCCGCACGCGTGGCCGGGAGGCGCTCGGCGGTGGCGGCGACCGAGCGCCCGACGCGCGCGAGGCCAGTGTTCCCACCCAGGGCGCCTGGTGCCGTGGCGCCCGCGAGGCCCAGGCGCGCGACGAGCTCCGGTTCCTCGTCCGGCCGCAGGAACAGATCGACCGCCGGGTATCGTCGCCGCAGCGAGGCCTGGTTGGCGGCCCGCACGGCACAGCCGGTGAGCACCACGCGCAGGCCCGGGTTGGCCTGGCGCAGGCGCGCCAGGGCACCCATCCGGCCGATGACCTTCTGCTCCGCCGCCTCGCGGATGGCGCAGCTGTTGATGACCACTAGGTCAGCCGCCTCGAGGCTGGGCGCTTCTGCGCAGCCCGCCGCCAGCAGCGCCCCGGCCATCTCCTCGGAGTCGGAGCGGTTCATCTGGCAGCCCAGCGTCCACAGGTGGAAGCGGGGCAGAGTGATGTCGTCGGTGGCGAACTCGGCCACTTCGCGCGCGGTCGCGAGCGCGCGCCGAGATGCCGTCGGGCCACCCGACACCAGCCCGGCATCGAGCACGGGCAGGACCCGGGTGGTCAAGCCGGCCCGGGCCAGCCGATGGCCGCCAGCAGTCGGTCCGCCGCCGCGCGGGGCACCCAGGTGCTCGCCTCTGCCTCCGCCACGCTCATCGTGTCGCCATGGTAGTCGCTACCCCCCGTGGGCACGAGTCCGCGATCAGCCGCGAAGCGCGCCAGGCGGGCGATGACGGCCGGCCGGAAGATGCGGTTGTAGCCGCCGTAGTACACCTCAAGCCCGCCCAGGCCCCAGTCCTGGAGGCGACCGACCATGGCCGGCTGCTCGGGCGCGTCGGCGGTGTGGGCGAGAACGGCCAGGCCGCCGGCGCCGATGATAGCCTCGACGGCCTCCCGATTGCCCAGGCCCTGCCGCGGCACGTACGCCGGCCGGCCCCGGCTCAGGAACCGCTCGAAGGCATCCTGCACGCTGCTCGCATGCCCCGCCGCTACGAGCGCCCGCGCGACGTGGGGGCGGCCGGCCGAGCTGACCGCCGGCCCCAGCGCCATCGCCAGCTGGTCCTCGATGGGCAGGCCGATGGCCCGCAGGCGCTCGACCGTGGCCGTCACCCGCACCCGGCGGAACTCACGCTGGCGCGCCAGCGACGCCTGCAGGCCGGGCGCGGTCGGGTCCAGGCCATAGCCCAGGAAGTGGCGCTCGCCGAGCAGCCCGCCGTCGTCCTGGCCGGGCATCGCCACGGCGTTGATCTCGATGGCGGGGATGAGCCGCGGCCCGGAGCCGGGCGGCGCGTCGGGGCCACCCAGGCCGGCTGCGCGGACGGCCAGGTACCCCTCAAACGTGTCGTGGTCGCTCAGGGCGGCCACGCGCAGGCCCCAGGCGCGCATGGCCGCGTACACGGTGAGCGGCGGATCGCGCCCATCGGAGGCCGCCGAATGGGCGTGGAAGTCGTACCGGTTGCGGCGGGGCGTGGTCACCGTCGTGGTCAGGTCGCCCGGTTCACCCGTCGACGATCCGGCTCAGGCGTTGGATGCCCACCGCACCCCCGGAGGCCACCTCGATGTCGATCAGGCAGGCATTGAAGACGACGGGTCCGCTGCCCACCTCGAAGCGCGTGGGCAGGCCGTTCAGGAAGCGCGGCAGGACCGTCTCGGGCTCGAAGCCGATGACGCTATGGACAGGGCCGGTCATGCCCAGGTCGCTGACATACGCCGTGCCCCGGCGCAGGATGCGCTCGTCGGCCGTGGGTACATGCGTGTGGGTCCCGGCGACAGCGCTGACACAGCCGTCCAGGAACAGCCCGAAGGCCGTCTTCTCGCTCGTGATCTCGCAGTGGAAGTCGACCAGGCGCACCGCCGGCAGCTCGTCGGCCGCATCGGTCAGCAGGGTGTCGACCATCGTGAACGGGCTCTCGATGGGTTGCATGTACGTGCGACCCTGGGCGTTGATGACGGCGACCTCGGTGCCGTCGTGCGCGTGGAAGACGCCCCAGCCGCGGCCGGGCACGCCGGTCAGGCCGTAGTTGAGCGGCCGCAGAATGCGTTCCTCGCGTTCCAGCTCGGGGTAGATCTCGCGCTTGTCCCAGATGTGGTTGCCACTGGTGATCACGTCCACGCCGGCCGCGAGCACGGCCGCGGCCGTGCTCGCGGTCAGGCCCATACCGCCGGCCAGGTTCTCACCGTTGGCCGTCACCAGGTCGATGTGCCGCTCCGCCCGGAGATCGGGCAGGATCCGCTCGAGCGCCTCGCGGCCGGGCTTGCCGATGAGGTCGCCGATCATCAGCACCCGCACGGTGCCGGCCCCCGGCCGCTCGGCGAGGAGGGGCAGCCGGTCGGCCGCCAGGACCTCGCCTGCGGCCCGCGACGGGCGCCCCTCCCCCGCCGCTACTTGGCGTACTCCACGGCCCGCGTCTCGCGGATGACCGTCACCTTGATCTGGCCGGGATAGGTCAGCGACTCCTCGATCTTGTGCACGATATCGCGCGCCAGCCGCATCGACGCCAGGTCATCGATCTCCTCCGGGCGGACCAGGATGCGCACCTCGCGACCGGCCTGCACGGCGAACGACTTGTCGACGCCCTCGAAGCTGTTGGCGATGGCCTGGAGATCCTCCAGGCGCTTCACATAGGTATCCATCGATTCACCGCGCGCGCCCGGTCGGCTGGCGCTGATGGCGTCGGCGATCTGCACGATGGGCGCCTCGACGCACGCGTACTCCACTTCCTGGTGGTGGGCGGCGATGGCGTTGATGACGCGTATGGGCAGGTTGTGGCGCTGCGCGATCTGGGCGCCGATGGCTGCGTGGGGGCCCTCCATCTCGTGGTCGACGGCCTTGCCCATGTCGTGCAGCAGGCCGCCCATCTTGGCGATCTGGACGTCCGCCCCCACCTCGGCCGCCACGACCGCCGCCAGGCGGCTGGTCTCGACGGAGTGCTGCAGCACGTTCTGGCCGTAGCTGGTGCGGAACTTGAGGCGGCCGAGGAGCTTGATGATCTCCGGAGGCAGCCCGGGCACACCGGCGTCGTAGGCGGCCGTCTCGCCGGCCTGGCGCATCACGAGGTCGACCTCGGCGCGTGCCTTGGCGACCACCTCCTCGATGCGGCCGGGATGGATGCGGCCGTCCTGGATGAGCTTGGTCAGGGCGATGCGGGCGATCTCCCGGCGCACCGGGTCGAAGCCGCTGATGACGACGGACTCGGGCGTGTCATCGATGATCAGGTCGATGCCGGTGGCCTGCTCCAGGGCCCGGATGTTGCGGCCCTCCCGGCCGATGATGCGGCCCTTCATCTCGTCCGACGGAAGCGGCACGACGCTGACCGTCATCTCGGCGGTGTGGTCGGTCATGACGCGCTGGATGGCGGTCACGACGACGTCGCGCGCCTTCTCCTCGGCCGATTCGCGGGCGCTGCGCTCGATGGCCCGGGCGAGCCGCACCGCATCGTGCTCGGCCTCGTCGCGGACCGCCTCCAGCAGCACGGCCTTGGCTTCCTCGGCCGTCATCTGGCTGACGCGTTCGAGGGCTGCGACCTGGTCCTGCTTCGCGCGGGCCAGCTCCTCGCGGTGCTGCTCGAGTTCGCGCTCGCGGTCGAGTAGCTTGCGATCCCGCTGCTCGAGCATGTCGGCCCGCTGATCGAGCTGCTCGTCGCGCTGCAGGAGGCGCCGTTCCAGGCCCGACAGCTCGCCCCGCTTGGCCCGAGCCTCATCCTCCGCCTCGCGTTGCAGGCGGACCTGCTCGTCCTTGGCTTGGAGGATCAGCTCCTTCTGCTGGGCACGCGCCTCGGCCACGATGCGGCCGGCCTTGTCCTGGCTCTGCTTGACGGCCTGGCCGCCCCACACCCCACGGGCGATGAAGCCCAGCCCGAGCCCCGCGGCAAGGGCGAACAATGCCGCGACCGCGGCGAGCAGCGGATCCATGGGCACCCTCCCGTCCGGCCGAGGCCGGCGGTACGTCGAATCCACATCAGGACGCCGACCGCCCTCACGGCCGGGTCGGTTCGCACGCTGCGGCGGCGTGCGACTTCAGGCGCGCCACCGGTCCCGCTGGTCGAGCGACCCGACCGTTGTGCCGGCATGGCGCTGTCGAGGTATTCCGACCGCCAAGCCTACTGCCGTCGCGCCGACAGCGCAAACGTGGGCTGGGACGAGCGCAGGACGTTGCGGCATCAAGGCACAACCGCTACTGTCCCGCCCACGCAGAGCAGGTCGACGCGAGGTCAGCTCCTCGACGGTGGTCGCCGACCGGCTACCAGGAGTGCACGGTGCGCGTAGGGCGCCAGCGAGACAGCTCGGGCCGGTTCCTCACCACGATCCTCTTCGTCGATATCGTCGCCTCGACGGAGCGCGCCGCGCAGATCGGTGACGCCGCCTGGCGAGCGCTTCTGGATGGGGCGATGTTGAGCTGGGCGGCCTCAGGGAAAGCCGCCCCAAGCCCTTCCGCGGTGGGGCAGGCGACCCCGGTGGCTTATGGCCCCAGCCACGGTCGTGTCCGCAGCTTCCACTACTCGAACGGCGCGCTCCTCAAAGCCAACCAGCGGTGGGCACAGATCCACAAGGCGGTGGTCAATGACGCGACCCACGCCACCAGTAGCCCCTGACGGCGCGGCGCCACCGCAACCGGTAGCCGCCTCCCACATGGCGGCGTATCGACGCGACGCGCCCAGGCACAAGCTGCCCGCCGATCTCGACGTCCGCCCGGCCAGCCACGACGACTGCGCAGCGATCGCCGCGATCGAGGCCAGCCGCGACAGCGTCGATGTGAGCCAAGCTCTGCGTTGGTGCGAGAAGGAGGTGTCCGATGCCGGGATGCTGCTTCTCGTCGCCGCCGTCGATGGCCAGGTCATCGGGTTCGGCCGTGCGGCACGCCTGGCACGCCTCGCGGACGCGCCGCCCGACGCTGTCCCAGAGGGGTGGTATCTGCTGGGCGTCGTGGTCGTGGACGCCTGGCGCCGGCGCGGCGTCGGGCGTGTGCTGACCGAGCGACGGCTCGCCTGGATCGCCCAGCGGGGCGACGCGGCTTACTACTTCACCAACGCCCGTAATGGAGCGTCGCTGGATCTGCATCGCGCGTTGGGCTTCGTCGAGGTCACGCGCCGGTTCAGCGCCCCGAGGATCACCTTCGACGGGGGCGAGGGTGTGCTCTCCCGGATCGATCTGGCAGGCGCCCGACGCGCTGAGCCCATCTGACGTCGCCCGGTCGGACGACACGCGCCTCGGCGACGCTGATCTGCGGCCGGCGGTACGCTGCCGAGGATGGCCGATCACGACACGCCGCTGGAGGTGGTCCGACCCCTGATCCGGACCCGCCAGTACCGCGAGTTCACGGACGAGCCGCTGACCGAGGCGCAGCTCGAGGCGATCCTTGACGCCGCGCGCTGGTCGGGCAGCAGCGGCAACGAACAGGCCTGGCGCTTCATCGCCATCCGCGACACCGCGACCCTGCGGCGCATCGCGGGGGCGGGCCTGCCCCAGGCGCGCCCGCTCCTGACGGCCGCCGCCGCGATCGCCATCGTGCTGCCGGACGAGCCGCAGCGGACGGTGAGCCGTGCCTACGACGACGGCCGGGCCGCTGAGCGGATCCTCATCGCGGCTTCGATGCTCGGCCTGGGGGCCGGCATCAGCTGGATCATGTCCGCCGTCCGGCCCACCGTGCGCGACCTCCTGGGCCTGCCGCCCGACCGGCTCGTGCGCACCGTCATGGCGCTCGGGCACCCCACCGAGGAGGCCCGGCGACCCCAGTCGGCGCCCGGCCGGGCCCGCAAGCCACGCGTTGAGATGGTCTTCCGGGAGCGCTGGCCGGAGGGCTGACCTCGAAGACGGTCGCGGCAGCCGACAGCCAGCTCTAGCTGACCGCCTTCTTCACGAGCGCCCGCCGGGCGACCGCAGCACGTTCCTGGGCGATCAACGTCCGCACGCCGGCATATGCCAGCAGGTTGGCCACCAGACCGAGGATGGCGAACGGCTCCGAGACGTAGAACAGGAACGGCTGCGTGACCAGCAACGAGACGAGGATGCCCCACGTGGCGTAGTGGTACGCGGCCAGCCGCGAGGTGGGCAGGAGCAGCAATCCGCGGGCCACGAGCAGCCCGCTCGCGATGGCCGAGATGGCCAGGCCCAGGTTGACCACGTCACCTCCGGCCGCGAGATCGCCAAAGGCGATGAGCAGGACCCCGGCCGCCACGACCGACCCGATGGCATACAGGCCGAACACGACGGCCAGGAAGCGCTCGAACCAGGACTCGCCTTCGACCCGCAGGTACAGCCGCTCGACCCGGTCGAGCAGGCTCGCCAGGGGCGCGTCGCCGGCCGTCGGCACGCCCTCGAGGTATCGATGGACAGCCTCGACGAGCGGGTCCGCGTGGTCGGCCTGGGCGATGAGCCCCAGGGCCCGGCGGCGCGCCGCCACGTCGAGCTGCCCGCCCTGCGCGTTGGCGGCCAGGATCAACGCCTCCGCCAGCGCGTCTTGGGGCGCCAGCATCCGCCGCACCTGCGTCGCCCGGACGAGCAGGAAGACGCCGACCAGGGCCAGGTAGATGAGGGCGCCCGTCGGCTTGAAGAAGTAGTCGTTGTCGGCCGTGACGAACTTGCCGATCTCGTCGATGAACGTGCCGAAGCCGACCCCCGCCACGACCGCCGCGATGGGCCGCACGCGCCGGTCCAGGAAGGTGGCGTAGAGGAAGACGCCGATCAGCAGCAGTAGGCCGCCCCACAGCATGTGCGAGATGTGGAGGACGCCGCCACCGACCTTGGGAAAGCCCGTCAGGTTGAGGTAGACGCGGATCGCGAGTACGGCCACCACCGCGCCGACAAGGAACAGGTCACCGAGATCGACGGCCTCGGCATCGCGCAGCAGGCGGATCGACCAGCGCATGGGGGCTCAGGATACGGGTCGGCGCACTGCGTGCCCGCCCTCGTCGCGTGGGCGCTGGCATCAGCCGGTCACGGGGCGTCTGCCGGATCCACCTCGTCCATGCCCTCGGCGTCGTCGACGAGCCCCACCGCGAGAGCCTGGCGGATCACATCGGGATCAAAGCCGTTGCGCGCCAGCAGCGCATAGGCTCGCTGGCGACGCCGCCGCGGGTCGGACTCACGCACCAGGGCGGACCGGCGGCGCGCGAGGAGGTGCCGGGCAGCGGCGAGGGCGGGATCGCCCGTCGAGGGCGCACCGGCGGCAGAAGCCGGCAGCGGTACCTCGTCCTGACCTCCACCTGCGTCGCGTTCCTCTAGCAAGGTGGTCACCAGCTCATTCGCCAACCCTTTGGCCAGCAGCTCGCGGCGCAACACCATCGTGCCCCGTGGCCGAGCGCGATCACGGCTCTCCAGCCACGCCCGTCCGAACGCCTCGTCGTCGAGGTAGCCGTATGTGGTCAGGCGCTCGACGACGTGCTCGATGAGCACTGACCGATAGCCCAGCGACGCAAGGCGGCGCCGGGTCTCGCCGATCGACCGCGGCCGCACCGCGAGGAACGCGGCCGCGGCGTCCAGGACGACGGCCGGATCCTCGACCGCCGCTCGCCGCTCGCGGCGCTCCGCGACGGTCGCGCGTCGTGCCCCGGCCGGTCGCCGAGCGGCCATCAGTCAGCCTCGGTGATGCCCTCCACGGGCACGCTGACCGAGGTCACCTTGGTGCGGATCTCGGCTTCCAGGCGATCCGCGATGTCGCGGTTCTGGCGCAGGAAGTCCTTGGCCGCCTCGCGGCCGTTGCCCAGGCGCGTCTCGCCGTAGTTGAACCAGGCGCCGGTCTTGCTGACCACGTCCAGGGCCACCCCGACATCGAGCAGGCCGCCCTCGCGGGAGACACCTTCCCCGTACATGACGTCGAACTCGGCCACGCGGAACGGTGCCGCCACCTTGTTCTTGACGACCTTGACGCGCACCCGACTACCGATCGACTCGGTCCCGTTCTTGATCGTCTCGATGCGCCGGATGTCCAACCGCACCGAGGCGTAGAACTTGAGCGCGCGGCCCCCGGGCGTGACCTCCGGGTTGCCGAACATCACGCCGATCTTCTCGCGCAGCTGGTTGGTGAAGACGAGCGCGGTGTTCGACCGGCTGACCGCACCGGTCAGCTTGCGCAGGGCCTGGCTCATCAAGCGGGCCTGGATGCCCACGAAGGAGTCGCCCATCTCGCCCTCGATCTCCGCGCGCGGCACGAGCGCCGCCACGGAGTCGACGACGACGCAGTCCACGCCGCCCGAGCGGATGAGCGTCTCGGTGATCTCGAGGGCCTGTTCGCCGGTGTCGGGCTGGCTGACCAGCAACTCGTCCACGTTGACGCCGCAGGCCTTGGCGTAGTGCGGGTCGAGCGCGTGCTCGACGTCGATGAAGGCCACCACGCCGCCGCGCCGCTGCGCCTCGGCCAGGATGTGCTGGCAGAGCGTCGTCTTGCCCGACGACTCGGGCCCGAAGATCTCCGTGATGCGCCCGCGCGGTACGCCGCCCACGCCGAGGGCCAGGTCGAGCGCGATCGAGCCGGTCGGGATGGTGTCCACGGCCTGCCGCTCCGACGAGCCGAGCTTCATGATCGAGCCGCGGCCGAACTGCTTCTCGATGGCCAGGATGGCCGCATCGACGGCGCGGGCCCGTTCCGCCGGGACCGCCCGCGGCTCCCCGGTGGTCTTCTCGACGCTCGTCTTCTCGGTGCCGTTCCGTGCGCCGGCTGTGGTGTCGGTCCCCGTAATCGTCATGCCTGGAACATCCTCCTGGGCTTGACCGAGGGCCGGACCGCCATCACGCCTCGTCAGTCTCCTCCCACCGCGGCTTCCGCTTGGGCTTGATCAGCTCAACGGACTGGGGCGGGCTGTCGAGGAGTGACTGGATCTGCGGTTTGGGGGGCGCAGCCTTCGGCTTCTTCTTCTGCTCGCGGTGGGGGCGATCCTTGCTGGCCATCTCTATCCGCCTCCACGGTGCCAGGTCACCAGTCTGGGTGACGCGGCTCTACGACGACTTCACCCTCCCTTCGCGCCAGCTTGCGTGGCACTGGGTCGACGTCGGGATGGGTGGTCCTGATTGAGGCGCGCCGCGGTCGCCCGTCGGTACTCGGGGAACGTGCCGGCCTGGATCTCGCGGCGGACCCGGGCCATGAAGTCTAGGGTGAAGGTCAGGTTGTGACAAGTCGCGAGGCGGTACGCCAGCAGCTCGTTCGCGCGGAAAAGATGAGCCAGGTAGGCGCGCGAGAAGGTGCGGCAGAGGCGGCAGCGGCAGTCGGCCTGGACCGGCTGCGGGTCATCCAGGAAACGGGTGTTGCGCAGGTTGAGGCGGCCCTCGGGCACCCACAGGGTGCCGTTGCGCGCCACCCGGGCCGGCAGGACGGAGTCGAACAGGTCGACCCCCTGATGGACGGCCTCCAGCATGTCGAGCGGCGAACCGAGGCCCATCAGGTAGCGCGGCCGTGGGTCGTCCACCAGCGCGCCCACGACCACGTCAAGAACGGCCGCCCGCTGGGCCGGCGTCTCGTCGCCGGCCAGACCGCCGATGCATAGCCCATCGAATGGCAGGGCGGCGATGGTCCGCGCCGACTCGAGGCGCAGATCCGCCTCCAGCCCGCCCTGGATGATGCCGAAGAGGGCCTGGTCCGACCGGTTGTGGGCGGCCACCGAGCGCAGCGCCCAGCGATGCGTGCGGGCCGTCGCTTCGGCCACCTGGGCGCGCGTCGAGGCGTGCGGCGGGACCGGTTGGTCGAAGGCGACCGCGATGTCGGGCCCGAGCGCCTCCTGCACGGCGATCGAAAGCTCGGGCGTGAAACGATGCGTCGACCCGTCGAGATGGCTACGGAAGGTCGCGCCATCGTCGTCGATCTCGCGCAGGCCGGCCAGGCTGACCACCTGGAAGCCGCCCGAGTCGGTCAGGATCGGACCGTCCCAGGCCATGAAGCGGTGCAGGCCACCCAGGCGCGCGATGCGCTCGTGGCCGGGACGCAGGTACAGGTGGTAGGTGTTCGCGAGCACGATCTGGGCGCCGGTCTCGATCAGGTCGTCCGGATCGAGCGCCTTGACGGTGGCATTGGTGCCGACGGGCATGAAGGCCGGCGTCGCGACGGGCCCATGGGGCGTGTCCAGGCGGCCGGCCCGAGCCCTGGTCGACGGGCCGGTCGTCGTGGGAGCGACCAGCGCGAAGCGGACCGGCCGTACCGGCACGGCCGGCGCCAGGCCAGGCACCGCGAGAGCGGCCGCCGGCGTGACGCTGGTCACCGGGCTCAGCTGCCGATCTCCGCCCGCTCCGTGGCCGCCGCTACCAGCAGCAGGGCGGCCACGAACCAGAAGACGGTGACGACCGTCGCCTGGTCGGTCGGCAGGGCGTCAGGGGACACGCCCGACAGGTTGGCCCGCGTGACGACCGCGGAGGCGGCGTTGAAGGGCAGGAACTTGACCACGTCGGGCAGGATCAACGTGGCGAACTGCTCGCCGAAGAAGAGGGCGATACCGGCGCCGACGCCGGCCAGCTGGCTGCGCGTGAGGGTGGCCACGGCAAAGCCGATGGTCATCTCCTCCGCCAGGCCCAACCAGACATGAAGCAGCGTGGAGGGGATGGTGGCGATGGTCGCCGAGTCGCTCACGCCGGCCAGGGACAGGCCTGCGAGCGACGCCCCGCCGATCGCCGCCAGCACGCCCACGGCGTAGACCACGAGCATCGCCACGCCGGCCGCCAGGATCAGGGCGGCCAGCGTGCCCAGCATGTAGCGCCAGCGGCTCTCGCCGCGCGCGACGGCCGTCTTGAGCGTGCCCCAGCCCCACTCCGAGCCGGCCACGGCCGCGGCAAAGGCGAGCGCGAAGAGGCCGCCCGTATCGAGCAGTTGCGAGGCCACGGTGCTGTACGCGCCCGGGAAGGTCAGCAGGGCCTGGATGGCCGCCTGCTCCACCGGCCGTGAGGAGACGGTATGGGACGTGGCGCCGAGGGCCAGGTAGACGAGCACCAGGAGTCCGGCCACGAGGCCCGCGGTGACCCACGCGGCCGTTCGCCGCACCAGCTTGCGCAGGCTGGAGCGCACGATCCTCATGCCACGCCGCCGATGCCGATACCGCCCGCCGGGGTCCCCTCCCCCGTCAACTCCAGGAAGAGCGACTCCAGGTCGCTGCCCGCTTCGAGCCGCGAAGCGTAGATGCCCGCCCCGGCGAGGAGCTGGTTCAGCTCGCCACTGCGCGAACCATCGGTGTGGACGGCCAGCCAGGCGCTGTCACCATCGGCCTGGACGGTGATCGCGCCGGCCCCGAAGCGCGCCGCGGCCGCCGCCTGCGCCCCGACCGCCTGGGCGGCCGGGACACGCGCGCGGATCAGCGCCGACGAGGCGAGCAGGTCCTGGATGCGACCCTCGCGCACGAGCCTGCCGCGGGCGATGATGCCGACCACGTCCGCCAGCTGCTCGACCTCCGGCAGGATGTGGCTGGAGACGAAGACGGTCTTGCCCGCCGCGGCGAGCTGGCGGAGCGTGTCGCGCATGCCCACGATGCCCCCGGGATCCAGGCCGTTGGCCGGCTCGTCAAGGAGCAGCAGGCTGGGGTCGCTGAGGAGCGCCGCGGCGATGCCCAGCCGCTGCTTCATGCCCAGCGAGTAGCCGCCGACCTTGTCACCGGCGCGCTCGCGCAGGCCGACCAGCTCGAGCATCTCCTCCACCCGTCCGCGCGGCACCGGCGCCCCGGTCGCGGCCACCGCCCGCAGGTTCTCGCGGCCCGACAGGAACGGATAGAACGAAGGCGCCTCGATCAGGGCACCGACCTGGAAGAGGCGGTGGCGATCGCGCCACGAGTAGGGCTGGCCGAGCACCTGCATCGTCCCCGCATCGGGTCGGATCAGGCCCACCAGCAGCCGCATGGTCGTCGTCTTGCCGGCGCCGTTGGGGCCCAGGAAGCCGTAGACCGTGCCCGTGGGCACCTCCAGGTCGAGGCCGTCGAGGGCCGCGCGGGAGCCATAGGCCTTGCGCAGGCCGTGGACGGCCAGGGCGACGGTCATCCGGGCAGGTCCTCCGACAGATGGTCGGTGACGAGGCTGTCCCACAGGCCCGGATCGGCCCGCTCCGCGCGCCGCGGTGGCGGCACCTCGTAGCCCAGCCCGCGCAGGTGATCGCGTGCCCGCTCCGTGGCCACCCGTCCCTGCGGCGTTCGGTCGAGGAAGCCCAGCTGCAGGAGATAGGGCTCGTAGACGTCCTCGATCGTCTCCACCTCCTCGCCCAGGACGGCCGCCAGGGCCGCCCCGCCGACCGGTCCGGAGGCGAACTTCTGGACGATCGCGGCCAGCAGGCGGCGATCCGTCGTGTCGAGGCCCTCGTCGTCGATATCCATGGCCAGCATGGCCGCGTCGGCCTCGCGCGCGGTGATGCGCCCGTCGGCCTGCACCTGGGCGAAGTCGCGGACACGCTTCAGCAGCCGGTTGACGATGCGCGGCGTGCCCCGGCCCCGGCGGGCCAGGATATCCACCGCGTCGGGCTCGATCTCCACGCCGAGGATGCGTGCCGAGCGCGTCACGATGGTGGCCAGCTCGTCCACCTGGTAGTACTCGAGGCGATGCACCGCGCCGAAGCGGTCGCGCAGGGGCGAGCTGATGCGGCCCGCGCGGGTCGTGGCCCCGACGGCCGTGAACGGCTTGAGCGACAGCCGCAGCGAGCGGGCGCTGGGGCCCTTGCCGATCATCACGTCGATGGCGAAGTCCTCCATCGCCGGGTACAGGATCTCCTCTACCGCGTGGTTCAGGCGATGGATCTCGTCGATGAACAGGACGTCGCGCTCGTCCAGATTGGTCAGGATGGCGGCCAGGTCGCCGGGCCGCTCGATAGCCGGCCCGGAGGTCGTGTGGATGCTCACGCCGAGCTCGCGGGCGATGATGTTGGCGAGCGTCGTCTTGCCCAGCCCGGGCGGCCCGTAGAGCAGCACGTGATCGGCCGCCTCGCCTCGCTGGCGGGCCGCCTCCAGCAGGATGGCCAGGTTGGACTTGACCTGCTCCTGGCCGATGTATTCGGCGAGCGAGCGAGGTCGCAGGCTCTGCTCGACGACCACTTCCTCGACCGCCAGCGCGGCCGAGCCCACCACCCGCCGGTTCTCGTCCATCGGGCTCAGTCTAGCAGGTCAGGACGGGCGATGTGAACATGCGTTCGATGCCTCGGACGGTGTCACTCGCGGCTCAGCCCTCGCAGCGCGGCCTTGACCCGCTCCTCCAGCGAGGCGCTGACCGCGCTGGCCATGACGCCGTCGCGGGCCGCCTCACGGGCCTCGGCCGGCGCGTAGCCCAGGGCCACGAGCGCCGCGACGACCTCGCTCTCGGTCGTGGCGGCGGGCGTCGCCCCGGCTCGGGACGCAGCCGCCACGCCAGCGGCCGTGCCGGCCGCGGCCACCTTCTCCTTGAGCTCCAGGATGATGCGCGCGGCCAGTCGCTTGCCCACGCCGCTGACCGCGGTGAGGACCGCTTCATCGCCCTGCAGGATGGCCAGCTCCAGGTCGGCCACCGCGCGCGAGGAGACGATGGCCAGGGCCACCTTGGGGCCCACCCCGGTCACCGTCATGAGCAGTTCGAAGCAGCCCAGCTCCTCGGCCGACCGGAAACCGTAGAGGGCCTGGAGGTCCTGGCGCACGAGATGGTGGGTGTGCAGGTGGAGCCGCTCGCCCTGGCGCGCCCGACTGAGCGTGTCGGGCCCCACGAAGACGCGGTAGCCGACACCGCCCACGTCGAGCACCAGCGCGTCGGCGCTCACGCTGGCCACGGTACCGGTCAGGCTGGCGATCACGCCGGCAGCGCCTCCGGCCGGAAGGCGTGGGCCGTGCAGATGGCGATGGCCAGCGCATCGGCGGCATCGTCCGGGCGCGGCAGGACGGCCAGCTCGAGCAGCCGCTGCACCATCCGCTGTACCTGGCCCTTGTCGGCCCGGCCGTAGCCGGTGACGGCCTGCTTGACCTCGTGCGGCCCGTACTCCGCCACCGGCAGGCCGCGCTGGGCCGCGACCATCAGGATCACCCCGCGTGCCTGCCCGACCGCGAAGGCCGTCTGCACGTTGCGGTTGAAGTACAGTCGCTCCACGGCCACGACGTCCGGTGCGTGCTCGGTGATGAGGGCGCTGAGCCCCTGCTCGATGAGCAGCAGGCGCTGCGGCAGGACCATGGTGCTGGGTGTCTCCAGGCAGCCGTAGTCGACCAGGGTGAGCCGCGCACCGTCCCGCTCGACCACGCCGTAGCCGGTGCGGGCCGTCCCGGGATCGATGCCCAGGACGATCAAGCCGGGGCCGCCTCCGCGAAGACCTCGTCCGGGATCTCGAAGTTGGCGGTCACCCGCTGCACGTCGTCGTGGTCTTCCAGGTTCTCGATCAGG
>JBIOID010000012.1:0-17400 GCA_044449585.1 Candidatus Limnocylindrales bacterium | reverse complement strand
TCGCTGAACTTCCTGGGCTTCCCCATCGGCCCGTTGAGCAGCCCGGAGAGGGCCATCGAGGCGGCCACGAGCCACACGTTCCCCGTCGCCAGCAGCATCGCCCCCGAGATCGGGTAGAGCACCATCGGCCACACGAGCAACGGCCACTCGCGCCCGCGCGTGTCCAGGCGACCCGCGGCCAGGGCCGTGACGCACCCGAAGACGCCGCTCACCGCGAAGAGCAGGCCGACCAGCAGCGGGCCGCCGTGGAGGCTGTCGAGCACGATCAGGGGCACCACGATTGCGGTCATGCCGCCGGCCAGGTTGAGCGTGGCGATCGAGATGCCCAGGCCGCGCAGCGTGGCGTTGTGCCAGGTGTAGCGGGCGCCGGCCCAGGCATCGCGCCACAGGTCGCCGGTGGTCGTCGTGTCGGTGCGCGGGTCGGGACTACCGCTCAGGATCAGGGCGGCCACGCCGAAGGCCAGGCCCACCACGATCAGCGTGATCGACCCGCCGATGACCCCGACCATCCCGGCGGCCAGCGGCGGCCCGAAGATCGACGCCACCACGTAGCCGTTTGAGTCGACCGCATTGACGTGCTCCCACAGAGGCTTCGGGACCAGCAGCGGGAAGAGGCTGCGCAGGCCGGTGCTGCTGAGCGGCTGGGTGAGCGACGCGAGGACAGTGATGAGCACGAGCAGCCAGGCCGGCAGCAGCCCGGTCAGGCCGAGCGCGCCGATCAGCGCGAGCGAGCCCATGGCGACCACGAAGTCGAGCACGATGAAGCGGATGCGGCCGTGCCGATCGAGGATCGCGCCGGCCAGCGGGCTGACCACCAGGCCGGGGAAGATGGAGGCGAAGGTCACCAGGCCGGCCAGGGCGGGCGAATGGAACTGCTCGAGCGTGAAGAGCACCAGCGCGACGCTCACTGCCGTCTGCGCGGTGCGCGCCACGAACATGCCGGTCAGGACGCGCGGCAGCGCGGGCACGTCGAGCAGGGCGCGGTACGACCGATCTACGGCCTCGGAAGACATCGGGCCCTCGAATCGTAGCCGAGAACCCGCCCGGGCCGGAGCCTAGGGCGTCAGGCCGTACCGATCGAGCTGTTCGACGTCCCCGACCTGCTGCAGGAAGCGCGCACCGGAGGCGACCAGCGCTGCATCGCCGGTCAGCCGCCCCAGCTCGACCTCCACGCGCCCGATGCCGGGCCGGGCCCCAGCCGCCCGGAGCGTGAGGAGGGCGGCGATGAAGAAGGCGGGGTCGTGGCCCCGCAGCCCCCGCGCCCGATCCAGCTGGGCGAGGGCCATCCGCGCCTGCGGAAAGGTGCGCTCGATCATCCGCTCGATGGACGCGCCATCCGGCAGGATGCGCCGATCACAGAGGAACGAGAGGGCCCGCTCGCCGGTCTCATTGCCGACGGAGTTGGACTCGCGCGCCTCGACCAACCGGATCACCGCCTCAGGATCGTTGATCACGATGGCGTGCTGCAGGTCGCTTCGGTTCGAGTTCCTGAACGCGCCGTGGATCTCGTCGAGCACCTCGCGCCACCGCGTCACGCCGACATCGTCGCGCCGTGCCCGAGCCATCTCGAAGGCGGCAAGGAAGCCGCGCGTGGCATACCCCGCGGCGACCCGCTCGAGCTCGTTCCAACAACTTCGCGCTCGTTCGGCAGCCGCCAGGGCCGGATCCCAATCACCACGCAGTGACCCGGCGAGCGTGCGCCACGCGAAGAGGTGCATCGCCCAGTTCGTCACCTGACCCGGTTGGACGAACCGGGCGGCATCGTCGCACACGGCGATCGCTTCGTCGAGGTCGCCGACCGTCACGGCGGCCCAGGCCACCATGCACGCCGCGTCGATGCGTTCGAAGAGCGCGAGACGGTCGCCGAACGAAAGCCGCTGCCTCGCGGCCGCGGACATCGCCACGTAGTCGCCCCGGAGCTGCGCGTTGCCGCCGACTGCGTCGAGCGCGGCGCTCTGCAGGCTGAGGTCGCCTTCCGCTATCGCCAGGGCGATCGCTTCTCGCGCGCTCGCCTCGGCAGCCGCGATCTCCGCCTCGTTCGGCGAGCGCGGGCCGGCCGAGATCCAGAAGGGCATGAACGCCTCCGCGGCCCGGAAACGCGCGCGGGTCGGACGGTCGCGCACGCCCTCCAGGAGCCGCCGGCCCTCGGCGAAGAGCCCCAGCAGTTCGTCCTCGGTAGGGCGCCCAGCGACTGACCCCTGCCACCGGGTATGGAAGGTCACGATGCCGGTCAAGATGCGCAGCTCGCGCTGCGGTGGAGCGCCCGAGCTGCGCGCCAGCTCCAGGGCGTGGGTCAGTGCCTCGATGCTGATGTCGCCGTGGACGGTGGTATCGCCCATGCGCTCGTACAGATCGAGGTGTCGATCCGGCGTAGCGAACTCGAGGGCCGCCCGGAGGTGGCGCAGCGCCTCCACGTTCGCCCCTGCGCTCTCCGCGGCGGTCGCGGCCGCCTCGAGGCGCTCGACCGCTTCGCGCCGCAGGCGAGGCGCCTCTTCCAGGTCCAGCGCGGTCGCCAGGGCGGCCGCCTCGCGCGCGTGGACGGCCACGAGTTCCGCGTACGCTTCCTCCTGGCCGCCTGCACGGGCGGCCAGCCAAGCGGCCGCACGAGCGTGCAGCCGGGCCCGTTCCGCACGTGGCAGCATGCCGTACGCCACCTCGCGGATGAGGATGTGGCGAAACGCCAGCTCACGGGTGCCGGACGGGCGCACCAGATCGCGGTCGAGCAGCCGGTCGGCGACGTCGTCCACCCCGTCCGCGATGCTCTCGTCGAGGGCGACGATCCCAGGGAGCCCGAATGACCGGCCGAAGACCGAACCGAGCTGGAGCATCCGCCGCTCGGCGCCGTCGAGCAGGTCCAGGCGCGCCAGGAGGGTCGCCTGCACGGTGTCGGGCAATCGCTTGAGCGCTTCGTGCGCGGCGGACGGCTCTAGGGGCGCGCCGACCTGCTCGATCAGGGCGCGCACGATCTCGCCCGCGTAGAAGGGGTTCCCGTCCGCCCTGGCCACGACCTCCTCGACGATCTCGGGTGACACGCCTTCGACGAGGTGCTCGACGAGCGTGGCCACGTCGGCCGGCGGGAGCGGCTCAAGCGCGAGGGACAGCGCATTTCGTCGACCGCCGCTCCAGCTGGCCCTCCGGTCGAGCAGCTCCGGGCGCGCGATCGCGACGATCAGGATGGGCAGATCGGCGCGCGGCTGGACGAGCGAGTCAAGGAGGTCGAGCAGGCTGTCACTCGACCAGTGCAAGTCCTCCAGGATAAGCGTGAGCGGCCCAGCCGTCGCAGCCGCCTCGAGCGCGGTTCGCCACGCACCGAAGAGGGCGGCGCGATCCACGACCTCCAGATCGGCCGCTCCGACCGTTGCCAGCAGGGCTCTGCCGACGGCCTCGGCGTCGTCCACGGCCTGCGCCCGCAGCCACGATCCGACAGCGTGGCGGAACTCGTCGGGCGAGGCGGCATCGTCGGTCCCGACCAGGTGCTGCAGCACCGCCCGGAGCGGCCAGTAGGTCAGGCGCTGGCCGTAGGGCAGGCATTGCGCGATGGCCACGGCGCTGGCCGGACCGAGCGCGGGCAGACGCTCGAGCAGCGCCTCGACCAGGCGCGTCTTGCCGGTGCCCGCTGGCGCGACGACCGTGACCAGGAACGGGCGCCGCTCGGTGAAGACGCGGCGGGCGACCAGTTCGAGCTGGGCCAGGTCGGCATCGCGGCCGATCATGGGCAGGCGGGCGCGTTGCTCCCGCCCCCGTCCGATGAGGCGGCGGGCCGGGACGGGGCGCGCCTTACCCCTGGCCTCGAGCTCGGCCAGGGGCCCGAACTTGAACCCGCGGGCAGCCCGCGCGGTCCGGTCCGTGACCTGGATGGCCCACGGATCGGCGCCCTGCTGGAGGCGCGCCGCCACGTTCACCGCATCACCGGTGACCATGAAATCGTCGCCGGCCGCCGCGTCGCGCCGGGCGACGATGTCGCCACTGGCCACACCGAGCCGGATCGGCAGGCGGTCGCCCAGCCGGGGGTCGTCGCGCACCCGGTCGCGCAGATCGATGGCCGCCCCGAGCGCGCGTTCGGCGTCATCACCGTGGGCGACCGGCAGACCGAATACGGCCATCACCGCGTCGCCGATGAACTTCTCGAGCGTGCCCCCGTATTCACCGACGACGTCGCGAGCGTGGCCGTAGTACCGCGTCAGCAGGGCCCGCAGCTCCTCCGGGTCGAGCGACTCGCCCAGCGCCGTCGAGCCGATGACATCGGCGAAGAGGATGGTGACGAGCCGACGCTCCTCGGTCATCGTGCGTCCATGTGCGGATGGTATGGGGCCGACCGCGCGGTGGCCATCCCTTCAGCCCTGGAGGAGGGCCAGGGCGCACACCCCGCCGACGACCGCCACCACGCCGGCCGCCTGGACGCGGGTCAGCCGTTCGTGGAACAGGAAGTACGCCGCCACGGCGCTGATGGTGGCGAACTGCGACACGAGGATCGAGCTGACCGCGAGGTTAGCCTGGGCGCCGCGCAGGAAGGACAGCTGCCCGACCACCTCGGCGACGCCCGACGCGATGACCAGCGGCAGCGCGGCCCGCGACAGCCGCAGCCGTCGTAGCAGCAACAACGGGACCGTGACGGCCACCACGCCGAAGACCCGGGCAGCCATGAGCGCCCATGCGAAGGGCAGGTCCGCACCCAGCCGACCGATGACCACCAGGTTGAGGCCGAAACAGCCCGCCGCGACGAGGGCCAGCAGCGTGGCCAGGCCGGGATTCGAGGAGCGAGCGCCATGGTCCTCGCTGGCCAGCCCGATGACCACCACGCCACCGCCCACCACGGCCAGCGCGATGGCGGCCCCGACGGTCACGGCCTGGCCGCCCAGGATGGCGATCACGGCGGCCACGGCGCCCTCCGCCGAGACGAGGCCGACGACCAGCCCGACGCGACCGACGCGCAGGGCCCCGTACTCGGAGATCAGGCCCACGATGTTGGTCAGGCCGGCGAGCAGCAACAGCCCGCCGTCGAAGGGCGTGACGGTGGCCGTCAGGGCGCCGGTCAGCGGGAACAGCGGCAGCGTGAACAGCAGGCCGACCAGCATCATCCAGCCGACCACCGCGGGGGCGCCGATCAGGCGACTGGAACGGGCGGACCCCAGCGTCGACACGGCGAAGCAGATGGCGGCGCCCAGGCCGCCCAGGAGTGCGATCAAGCCGCCCCCACCGGTTGACCACGGGCGCGCCGCTGCACGACCGCCCCCTCGACCGCCTCCGACGTGCGCAGCAACCAGATGGCGGCGAAGCCCTCGCCGACCAGTGCCGGCAGGGAGCGGCGCAGCGCACGAGCCTGGCGCCGTTGGACGTCCACCGGCACGACCCTCGCCGTCCGCGCCGCGTTCCGGGCCGCCGTCAGCTCGGCCGGCAGGTCCAGGACGATGGCCGCGACCGGCACGCCCCGTCGCTGGGCCATCTGGAGGAGCGGACGGCGCGCCGAAGGCAGGACGCTGGTCGCGTCGACGACCGTCAGGCGGGCGCGGGCGAGGCGTCGGTCCACCGCCAGGTGCAGCAACTCGAAGGCGTCGGCCGTGGCCGTCTGGTCCGTCTCGTCGTCTGCCACCAGGGCCCGGAAGGCGTCCGAGGAGAGCACTTCCGTGGCTCGGAAGTGCCTGGCCGCGAACGTCGACTTGCCGGCGCCGGTGACGCCGATGAGCAGGACCAGACTGGGGTCCGCCAGCTCGATCACCGTGGCCGGCAGCCCGTCGATCACGGTGCGCCGCTCAGGCGGCAGGGGGAGGTCCATGCTGGGCGGCGAGGGCGACGGTCGCGTCCGCTCGCCACACGAAGTCGCTGCGCAGCACCGCCATGGCGATGGCGATCACGGGGTAGAACACGGCCACCATGCCCAGGCCGACGATCGAAGAGAAGGCCGTGAACCGACCGAACAGCGTCCCGAGGCCAGCGTTGGTCAGCGTCGAACCGCTGTCGATCGACCCTGCGCCGACGAGCACGCCGATGATCGCGGCGAGCAGCTCGACGCCGATGGTCAGGGCTGCCTGGATGAGCACCAGCAGGAGGAGCACGCCCAGGATGTAGAGGCGCGAACCGTGGGTGAGTTGCGCGCTGCGGCGCATCGCGGCCCGCACGCCCTGGCCGTCGGCGATGATCAGGGGCAAGGCCACGAACCAGCGCGCATACAGATACAGGGTCACGCCTTCGAGGAAGACGGCCAGCAGCCCGAAGACGATCAGGGCCACGGCGGCCGAACTGGCCTGCGCCAAGTCGGTCGGATCAGCCGCTGCGACCCCGGTGTCGCGCAGCTGCAGGAAGGCCTCCAGCACCGTGGCGCCGGCCTGGATGGCGATCACCGGCACGCCCAGGCCCAGGACCGGCGGCAGACGGTGGATGAAGCGCCGGAACGCCGTCCCGAAGCGGACCGGCTGGCCGACCGCGGCCTCCGGCGTGCCGGCGATGACCACGCTCAAGGCGAGTACGCCCATCAGGCCGGACAGGACGGTGACGATGAGCTCGAGCACGCTCTCCTGCGGCCCCAGCCGGTTGACCGCGGCCTGATAGGTGCTCAGATCGCCGGCCGTCCCCGTAGCGGGCGTCGCGGCCAGCAGCGTGCCCGCGATGTCGGCCAGGGCCAGCTCCGCGGGCGCCAGGATGAGGGAGATGAGGCCGCACACGACCGCCGACAGGGCCACGAAGGGCACGAACGAGCGGCTGTAGACCCGGAAGGCGACGCGGAGCACGTCGCCGATGGGCCGACGGGGCACGAAGGCCGGCCGGGGCGGCTCGTACCACGTGCTGCCGGGCTGGCTCGACCAGGCGGACACCGCGCTTCAGACCCGCCGCACGACGAGGGTACCCGCGATCTTGTCGTGCCAACCCTGGTGGCGATCGTCGACCGCCACCCACAGCAGGCCGAGACCGAGCGCGATCCAGTCGACCAGATACCCGAGATAGCGCGCCGATGCCCGCCCGAACCCGATCGGGCGGCCGTCCTCCTCCGCCGCCACGCGCATACCCAGCAGGCGCATCCCGATGGTGGCACCCGAGCGCCACGAGACGATGAAGTACAGCGCGCTGCACAGCCACACCAGTGCGACGCCGATCAGGACGTCGCCGGCGAGGGTGCGCTCGGCGGCCTGCTGGGTCGGGGTCAGGGCGGCCAGCGGGGTGCTGCCGACCGTGTCCAGCTGTCCGGCCAGCGAGGCCGATGCCACCAGGATAGTCACGAAGAGGATGACGGAGCCGAGGACGCCGATGATCAGCCAGTCGAGCAGGTAGGCGACCATCCGGCGCGCGAAGCCCACGTAGATGACGCCGGGGGCCGGCCCCCGGACACGCTCGGGCGGCATCCAGTAGAACGGCGCCGGTGGCCCGGGCGAAGGCGGCGGTGCGGACGGCTCGACCCACGGTGCCGGGGGCTCGGGCCGCGGCGTCGAGAGCCATGGGGGCACCACCGGAGACGGCTCGGCCGGCGGCCCGGAAAGCGGCGGCGCGGGGTCCAATGGCTCCACGAAGCCCTCCCTCGACGATACCCCACCGGGCGGCCAGCATCGTACCGTAGGCCGGGCCGGCGGACCCAAGCGCGCGAGCGCGCGACCCGTCTCGAAACTTGACGTGCGGGCCTGCGTGACGGACACTTGGATGCCTCCGCGACGTGGGCCCTGCGTCGTGCTGTGCCGCTCGGATGGGAGTAGCCAGCGTGGATCTCGTGGTGCGCGATGCACGCCTTCACCCCACGGATCCGGCCCCCGCGGCACCGGGCCGCGTGGAGCGCACGACCACGGCGGGCGGCCTCGTCGACGTCGCCGTGGAGGGCGACCACATCACGGCCATCCGGCCGGCGGGCATGCTGCGAGGCAAGGCGAAGCGCGAGCTGCGCGCCGAGGGTCGCCTGCTCTCGCCGCCGCTGGTCGACCCGCACGTGCACCTGGACGCCGTGCTCACGGTGGGCGAGCCGCGCTACAACGAGTCAGGCACACTCATCGAAGGCATCCTGACGTGGGCCGATCGGAAGCCGTTCCTGACCGAGCAGGACGTCAAGGACCGGGCACGCCAGGCGATCCTCTGGGAGGTCGCCCAGGGCACGGGCCTCATCCGCTCCCATGTCGACGTCTGCGACCCCAAGCTGGTCGCGCTGCGCGCGCTCCTCGAGCTGCGCGATGAGATGCGCGACGTGGTCGACCTGCGGCTCATCGCGTTCCCGCAGGACGGCATCCTGTCCTTCCCGAACGGCACCGAGCTGATGCGCGAGGCGATGCGCCTGGGCTGCGACGTGATCGGGGGCATCCCCCACTACGAATGGACGCGCGACGACGGGGTGGCGGAGGTGCATTTCCTGTTCGAGCTCGCGCGCGAGACGGGCAAGGGCATCGACCTGCACTGCGACGAGACGGACGACGAGCAGTCGCGCTTCCTGGAAGTGGTCGCGGCGGACACCATGCGCCAAGGCATGCAGGGCCGGGTCGTCGCCGGGCACACCACCGCGATGGGCTCGTACAACGACGCCTACGCCTTCAAGCTGCTGCAGATCCTGAAGCGCGCGGGGGTCACGATCGTGGCCAACCCGCTCGACAACATCGCGCTGCAGGGTCGCTTCGACAGCTACCCCAAACGGCGCGGCATGACGCGCGTCAAGGAACTCGATGCTGCCGGCGTCAACGTGGCGTGCGGCCACGACTCGATCATGGATCCCTGGTATCCGCTGGGCCGGGGATCGATGCTCGACGCGCTCTCGATGCTGGTCCACGTCGGCCACATGACCGGGCGCGGCGAGCTGTTCCGCGCGTACCGCATGGTCACCGACAACGCCGCCCGGGCGGCCCAGGTCTCGTACGGGGTGGAGGAGGGCAAGCCAGCGAACTTCGCGATCTTCGACTGCGCCGACGAGGCCGAGGCGATCCGCCTGCGGCCACCGGCCCGCTGGGTGGTGCGCCTGGGCCAGGTGGTGGCCGAGACGGAGCCGGCCCGCTCCGTGGTGCACCGGTCGGCTGGCGACGTGCCCATCACCTACACCAAGCAGGAGGTCTGAGAGCGATGGCGGTCCAGGCGTTGACCCGCGACGCGATGCCCAAGGGTGAGGGTGACTTCACCATCGAGGGCCACGGCATGGAGCCGATCCCCGAGGCCGCCCGCTATGGGGCCGTGTGGCGACTCTTCACGGTGTGGTTCACACCGAACCTGGTGCCGGCGGCCTTCGCCATCGGCGTCCTCGCCCCGATCCTCGGCCTCGGCTTCGTCGACGGGCTGCTGGCCATCATCGTGGGCAACGTGATCGGCGCCGGCCTGGTCGGCATCCTGAGCGCGATGGGGCCGCGTACGGGCATGGCGCAGATCCCCGCCGCCCGCCTGCCGTTCGGCAAGTCGATCGTGCTGCCCGCCGGCATCAACTGGCTGAGCACGATCGCGTGGGACGCCATCAACGCCTTCTTCGGTGCCTACGCCATCGACGTCATCTCCGGCGGGGCGGTGCCCTTCCCGGTCGGACTGTTCATCGTCGTCGCCTGCCAGGCCGGCCTGAGCGTGGTCGGCTATGAGGCCATCCACACGTTCGAGAAGTACGCAGCGGTCGGCCTCACCATCCTGTTCGCGGTGGTCACGATCGCCGTGCTCTCGAAGACGGACTTCAGCCTGGCCGACGGCACGACCTCCAGCCTGGGCACCTTCGTGCTCATGACCACCATCGCCGGCAGCTTCAACCTGGCATGGGCGCTGTATGCCTCCGATTACAGCCGCTACCTGCCCAGCGCCACGCCCACCCCGCGGGTCATGGGCTGGACCTTCCTGGGGCTGTTCCTGTCGGCGGTCTGGATCGAGGCCCTGGGGCTGGCCGTCTTCGGAGCGCTGGATGCCACGCTGGCCGATCCCGTGCATCAGATCAACGCCCTGCTGGGCGGCGGACTGGTCGGCGCGCTGGCCATGATCGCCATCTTCTTCGGCACGGTGGCGGTCAACGCCATGAACGACTACACCGGCTCGCTCTCGCTGCTGGCCGCCGGCGTCAGGGTGCCCCGCCCGATCTCCGCGCTGGTGGTGGGAGTGCTCAGCTACCTCGCCACGCTCTACCTTTACCAGGGCAACTTCCAGGCGACCTTCGAGAACTACCTCCTCTTCATCACCTACTGGATCGGCCCCTGGGCGGCCATCGTGCTGGTCGACCTTGCCCGCCGGCGACGAGGGGCCATCGACGGGTCGAAGGCCGTGGCCTTCAGCCTCCTGCCGACGGGCCTGAACGCTCTGGTGGCGCTGATCGTGGGCTTCGTCGTGTCGATCCCCTTCATGGACGCCACTGTCTTCGTGGGACCGGCCGCGAATGCCCTCGGTGGTGCGGATATCGCGTACGTCATCGGCTTCGTCGTGGCCGGCGTCATCTACTGGGCGCTCGAGCAGTACGTGAAGAGCACGGCGGTCGCGACCGCTTGAACGACCGATCGTCGTGAGCGAGGCGTTCTGGCCGCCCGGCATCCGGGCGGCCGCCGCCGTGACGTTCGACGTCGACGCGGAGAGCGCCATCCTGGCCTCGGCCCCGCTGGCAGCCGGCCGGCTGGGGGTCATGAGCCACCAGGCCTACGGTCCGCGTACCGGCGTGCCGCGTGTGCTCGGGCTGCTCGCCGAACGGCACCTCCGCGCGACCTTCTTCGTGCCCGGCTATACCGCCGAGCGATGGCCCGACACGGTACGGGCGATCCAGGCGGCAGGGCACGAGATCGGCCATCACGGGTACCTGCACGAGCCGCTGGGCGCCAACGAGGCCGTCGAGGAGCGCTACCTGTTGCGCGGCCTCGAGGCGCTCGATCGCGTGGCGGGCGTGCACCCTGTGGGCTATCGCGCCCCGATGTGGGAAACGTCGCATCGCACGCCCGGGCTGCTGGCGCGCCACGGCTTCCGGTACGACTCGAGCCTCATGGATGCTGACCGGCCCTACCGCCTGGCGACCGCCGCGGCTGACCCCGACCGACCCCCTGCCTCGTGGCTGGTCGAGATCCCCATCCACTGGGGTCTCGACGACTGGGAGCAGTACGCCTACCTGCCCGACCTGACCGGCTCGGGCGTCATCGAGAGCCCGGCCAAGGTCACCCAGATGTGGCGCCTGGAACGCGACGCCACATGGGCCGCGGGCGGCTGCCTGGTCCTCACGATGCACCCGTTCCTCTCGGGCCGGCCGTCACGTGCGTCCGCGCTCGCGGTCTTCCTGGATGAGCTGCTGGCCGCGCGCGACACCGGCATCTGGTTGGCCCCCCTGGACGAGATCGCGGCCCACGTGGCGACGCTCGACCTGCCGGCCGTCTACCACGAGCAGCCGATCGTCCCGGAAGGCTGGCTGCCGGCCTAGCGCTGACCCGCCGCCGCGCGCCGCCGCACGGCCACCAGCGAGAGCATCTCGTAGGCCAGGTTGGCCGCCAGGAAAGCGGTCTGGCCGGCCGGGTCGTAGGCCGGGATGACCTCCACGACGTCGAAGCCCACGAAGTCGATGCCGGTCAGGCGCCGGACGATGGCCAGCGCGTCGTGAGCCGAGAGCCCGCCCGGCTCGGGCGTGCCGGTGCCCGGCGCGAAGGCCGGGTCCACGACATCGATGTCGAAGCTGATGAACGCCGGTCGGTCCCCCACCCGGGCGCGGATGCGTTCGGCGGTCGCCGCAGGCCCCTGGGCCAGGACCTGCTCGGTGGTCTGGTAGTCGAGACCCAGCTCGCCGGAGAGCGACGGCCAGTCCTCGGCCCCGTAGAGCGTGCCGCGAAGCCCGACCTCGATCGAGTGGGCCACGTCCACCAGGCCTTCCTCGATGGCCCGGCGCATCCATGTGCCGTGGTTGTACTTCTCGCCGAAGTAGCTGTCCCAGGCGTCGGTGTGCGAGTCGAAGTCGATGACCGCCACCGGACCCCGGGCGCGGGTGGCGCGGAGGTGGGGCAGCGTGCAGGCATGGTCGCCGCCGATGAGCAGCGGCACGACGCCCGCCGCCACGATCGGCGCCACGGCTGCCTCGATGGCCGCGTAGCTGCGCTCGATGTAGCCAGGCACGATGGCCACATCGCCATGGTCGACGCACGACAGGATGTCGAACGGCGACACATCCAGATGCGGGTTGTACGGCCGGAGCATGACCGACGCGTCGCGCACCGCGCCCGGCCCGAACCGGCCGCCCACGCGATAGGTGACACCCGTGTCGAAGGGCACGCCGACCACGGCCAGGTCCACGTCCTGCAGATCGGTCACGTGCGGCAGCCGCGCGAACGTCGTGGGGCCCGTGAAGCGCGGCGACTGCAGTGAGTCGGCCGGTCCGTAGCGGGGCATGCCCGGCATCCTAGCCCTGTCGCAGCACGTGCGCCGACCCACGGCGCGGCGGTCCACGGGTGTAGGGTCCGGGCATGGCGCACCCGCTCGTCGACCAGCTCCGCTTCACCCGGGCGGAATGGCTGCGCGGACTGCGCGGCGTACACGAGGGCGAGGCCCTGCGCCGGTTCGAGCCCATGAACAGCATCGGCTGGATCGTCGGTCACCTGGCCTGGCAGGAGCAGCGCTACTGGCTGACCCGTAGGACGGGCGCTACGCCGCATCCCGAATTGAACACGCTCGTGGCCAACGGGGCACCCGCCTCGACGCCCTCCCTCAAGGCCATGCTGGACGCCTGGCGCGAGATCACCGGGGCCATCGATCCGTGGCTGGACGGCCTGACCACGGCCGACCTGGCCGCCGACCTGCCCGGCACGCCGCCCCGGCTCGTGGGCGACTCGATCCACCGCGTGACGTACCACTACTGGTTCCACGTGGGTGAGATCCAGGCGATCCGCCAGCTCCTGGGCCACCGGCGCCTGCCGCAGTTCGTGGGCGCCCTCGAGGCTGACGCTCGGTACCGTCCGGAGTGATGCGCGGGCCCGGGCCCAAGGGAGGCCGGAGGGCACGCCGGGCCGCCCAGTGCTGACCACTGGGCGGGCGCGATCCGGGCGTGTATCGTGCCCCGATGGCCAAGCGCGAGCGCCCCACCACCCGCCAGGCGGCCCTCCCCCGACATCTCCCTGACGCCTCGCCGCAGCCATCCCCGGACGAGGCGCCGCCGACCCCGGCGGCGATGCTCGCCGTCCCGCGCGCGGGACTCGGCGGCCGGGCCGGCGCATCGCACCGGGTGGTCATCATCGGCGCCGGCCTGGCCGGTCTGGTCGCAGCCTACGAGCTCAAGCGGCAGGGCCACCGGGTCGTCGTGCTCGAGGCCCAGAACCGGGTCGGTGGCCGCATCCACACGATGCGCCGCTTCGCGCCGGGGTTGTACGCCGAAGCGGGCGGCATGCGCATCCCCCGTGCCCACGACCTGACGCTGGAATACTGCCGGCTGTTCGACCTGCCGCTGCGGCCGTTCGTGATGGGCAATCCCAGGGGTCTCGTCTATCTCAACGGCGAGCGCATGACCATGGCGGAAGCGGATGCCCAGCCGTCACGCCTGCCCTTCGAGCTGGCCGAGCACGAGCGCGGACGTACGGCGGATGCGCTCTGGGAGTCAGCCATCGGGGACCTGCGGGCGCTGGTCGAGCACGAGGGCTCCGCCGCCTGGGACGAGATCGTCCGGCGCTACGACCAGTACTCGCTCTACGAGTTCCTGCGGGAGAAAGGCTGGAGCGAGGGCGCGATCGAATACTTCATGGTCATGGAGTTCCTCGAGGCCGACATGCACAACGCGGTCGTCGAGATCCTGCGCGAGGACATCGGCAAGGCGTACGTGGACATGCAGGAGATCGTGGGCGGGATGGATGGCTTGCCGAACGCGTTCTTCGCCGACCTGCACCGCGAGGTACGGCTGGGGGCGGAGGTCTTCGCCATCGACCAGGAGCCGGACTCGGTCGTCGTCCACTACAAGACCGAGGCGGGCCGCTACCGGGCGGTCGGCGACTACGCCGTGTGCACCGTACCGTTCTCCGTGCTGCGCACGATCGAGACGGTCCAGCCCTTCTCGCACCAGAAGCGACGGGCCATCCGCCAGCTCAACTACCACGCCTCCACCAAGATCGTCTTCCAGGTGCGGGAGCGCATCTGGGAGAAGGACGACGGTATCATCGGCGGCGCCACCGTCACCGACCTGCCGGTGCGGCGGCTCAACTACCCGACGCCCGATCCGACGACCGATCGGGGCGTCCTGCTGGCCTCCTACACGTGGGGGCAGGACGCGCTCCAATGGGGCGCGATGGACGAGGAGACGCGCCTCGAGGAAGCGCTCGACGACGTGGCGCGCATCCACCCCGGCATCCGGGACGTCTACGAGGTGGGCGCGTCCCACGCGTGGTACAGCGACCGCTGGGCGCGCGGCGCCTTCGCCATGTTCGCGCCGGAGCAGCAGACCGACCTGCAGTCCGCCATCGTCCAGCCCGAGGGCCGCGTGCTGTTCGCCGGCGAGCACTGCTCGCTGTACCACGCCTGGATCCAGGGGGCCCTCGAGTCGGGCATCCGTGCCGCACGGCAGATCCACGAAGCGACCGACGTGGCCGAGGGCACCGGGATCGCCTCAGCATAGGAGCGCGGTTCGTGCGGGGCGGCTCGAACAAACCACGCTGGCAGGAGAGTCATCCATGGGCAAGGTCACAGCTGGCGCGACGGTCTCGCTGGATGGGTACATCGCCGGGCCCGACGAGACCGGCTTCGAGCACCTGTTCTCGTGGTTCGCTGGCGGCGACATCGAGTTCCTTAGCGCCGACCTGGGCGTCGGACCGTCGATCAAGCTGAGCGAGCCCGACCATCGCTACATGCGCGACTTCGTCGACCGCGTCGGCGTCTTCGTCATCGGGCGCAGGATGTTCGACCTCACCGATGGCTGGGGCGGCCGGCACCCGTTGACCAAGCCCGTCGTGGTGGTGACGCATACGGTGCCGGAGGCCTGGATCGCGGCGCATCCGGACGCGCCGTTCACGTTCGTCATCGACGGGCTCTCGTCCGCGATCGAGCAGGCCCGCGCGATCGCCGGCGATCGGGACGTCGTGGTGACGCCCGGCAAGATCATGAGCCAGTGCCTGGAGCTGGGCCTGCTGGACGAGGTCTCGATCGATCTCGTACCCGTGCTGCTGGGCGGCGGTGTGCCCTTCATCGACCAGCTCACGGCCGCGCCGATCCTGCTCGATGGGCCGAGCCTGGTCGTCGAGGGCGAGCGGGTGACGCATCTGCGCTACACGATCCGCCGACCCTGAACCAGCGTTCGGCCGCTGTGCTGGACGGCCATGCCGCCCGCACCACCGAAGCGCCAACCGTTGGCTGTGGAACGCGCCCTCATCAGGCAGTCTGTCATCCCCCGAGGGTGGCGCGGGTCTCTCGGCCGTCCTGGCCTTGACCCGATCCGTGCCCGCTGCATGGGCGCTGTGGGCGCACGGACGGCACCTAAGCCCTCCCGTGAAGCCGCCAGGTCTGGATCGGTGCGCCCGACTCCCATCGCCGGGCGCCTCCACACGCTCCGAGCACCCTCGCCTCGAGCTCCTGCAGGGGGGCATCCTGGAGGTGGCTTCGAGCTCCCGCCGACCTCGACGGTGCCGGCTGAGCCTGCAGCGCCCATGCACCGAGCACGAACGCCCATTGGCGCCTCGGGCGGCCGCACCAGGGCTCCTTCGCATGCCATGCAGTGCTGCTGGGAGCCCAATGGGCATCGCCAAGGTCCGTCGCGGCCTCGTCGCGTCGGCCGCGGGCGGCCCTTGGGCCCCTTCAGGCGTCGAAGGTCGGCCGAAGGGTCCCAGCGGAGTCGGCCGGGCCCCTTTCAAGGTCCGCCGGAGGCGAAGGCGTGGGGCTGGGGCCCTGGCAGGCCCGGCCCCGGGCGATGGCCCTACTTGTCCCGTTCGCCGGCGGCCAGGGCGGCCTGGGCGGCCGCCAGGCGGGCGACCGGGATGCGGAAAGGCGAGCAGGAGACGTAGTCGAGGCCGATCTCGTCGCAGAACGCGATCGAGGCCGGATCCCCGCCGTGCTCGCCGCAGATGCCGATCTTGAGGCCCGGCCGGACGCTGCGACCCTTCTCCACGGCCACGCGCATGAGCTGCCCGACGCCGGTGGTGTCCAGCGACTGGAAGGGGTTGAAGGGCAGGATCTTGCGCTCCACGTAGGCCAGCAGGAAGCCGCCCTCGGCGTCGTCACGGCTGTACCCGAACGTCATCTGCGTCAGGTCGTTGGTGCCGAAGCTGAAGAACTCGGCATCGCGGGCGATCTCGTCGGCGGTCAGGGCCCCCCGCGGCACCTCGATCATCGTGCCGAACTTGTAGTCGACCGGGACGCCGGCCCGGGCCACGACGGCCTGCGCCTCCGCCTCCAGAAGGCGCTTGGTCTCGGTCAGTTCGTTCACGTGGCCGACGAGCGGGATCATGATCTCGGCGTGCGGATCGCGGCCGGCCTGCCGCTCGGAGATGGCCGCGTTGAGGATAGCCCGCGTCTGGATCTTCACGAAATCGGGGATCATCAGGCCGAGGCGGCAGCCGCGCAGGCCGAGCATCGGGTTCTGCTCGCGCAGGGCCTCGACCGCCGCCATCAGGGTGCGTGCCTTGGTGTAGGCCGGGTCGCTCTCCGGCGTGCCACGCTCGCGGAAGCGCGTCACTTCCACGAGCAGGTCACTGTGGTTGGGCAGGAACTCGTGGAGCGGCGGGTCGATCAGGCGGATGACCACAGGCAGGCCGCTCATGGCCTCGAAGATGCCCCGGAAGTCACCCTCCTGGAGCGCCTCAAGCTTGCCCATGGCGCCATCGAAGCGGGCCACGACACCCTGCTCCTCGGCTGTCAGGGTCGCCCCGCCAGCCGCCTTCTCCTTGGCGCGCGTGGCCTGGAACGCGACCAGGATCGCGTCGCGCACGATCTCCAGGCGCTCCCCCTCCCGGAACATGTGCTCGGTACGGCACAGGCCGATGCCTTGCGCGCCGTAACGGCGGGCGAGGGCGGCCTCCTCCGGCTTGTCGGCGTTGGTCCACACCTGGAGGCGCCGCACCTCATCGGCCCAGCCCAGGATCTCCTGGAGGCCGGTCTGCTCCTCGAAGCGCACCTCGACCGTGGGCAGGGCGCCCAGGAAGACCTCGCCGGTCGAGCCGTCGAGGCTGATGGCGTCGCCCTCCCTGAACGTGACGCCACCCGCGCTGGCGGTGCGCGCCGCGTAGTCGACCAGGAGGGCGGCGCAGCCCGCCACGCACGGCTTGCCGATCTGCCGTGCGACGACGGCGGCGTGCGACGTGGCGCCGCCGCGGGCGGTCAGTACACCCTGGCTCGCGGCCATCCCGTGAAAGTCGTCCGGTGACGTCTCCACGCGCACGAGGATCACCTTGTCGCCGCCGGCCGCCCGCTCGAAGGCGCGATCGGCGTCGAACACGGCGAGGCCGACGGCGGCCCCCGGCGAGGCGTTGAGGCCGGTGGCCAGGCGCGTGGCCCTGGCCTTGGCGGTCGGGTCGAACTGGTCGCGCAGCAACTGGTCGACGTGCGCCGGCT
>JBIOID010000011.1:0-17476 GCA_044449585.1 Candidatus Limnocylindrales bacterium | reverse complement strand
GATGACGTCTGGATGGTCGGCCCCAACACGGCCCGGGAGCTCTTCTACCCCGATGCTTCCCCTGCCCTGGCCGCCTGGGCGACGCAGCGGCTACGGTCGCAGTGCTACGGCGTGATGAGTGAGCCGAGTCCGCTCGCCGTCTGGCCGGACGTCCCGAGCCAGTACATCGTGTGCCGCGACGACCACGCGCTCGATCCGGCCTGGGCGCGTGGCGCCGTGCGTGACGGCTGGGCATCGCGCCGATCGAGATCGAGGGCGGCCACTCGCCGTTCCTGACGCGACCAGCCGAGCTGGCGACGGTGCTTGACGCCTTGACCTGATGTTGCGCCGGGGGGTTGCCAGGGCGCGCTGTGCGCGCCGGGACCCGCTGTGCGCGCCGGGACCCGCTGTGCGCGCCGGGACCCGCTGTGCGCGCCGGGACCCGCTGTGCGCGCCGGGACCCGCTGTGCGCGCCGGGACCCGCTGTGCGCGCTAGGACGGGGTCGCGCTGCTGACGCCGTACCGCTGGGCGACGTAGTCATCGAGGATGCCGATGAACTCGCGCACGAGGCCATCGCCGCGCAGCGTGGTGCGCAGCGCGCCGTCGACGAAGACGGGCGCCACGGGCTCCTCGAATGTGCCCGGCAGGGAGATGCCGATGTCGGCGTGCTTGGATTCGCCCGGTCCGTTGACGACGCAGCCCATCACCGCCACCCGCATCTCCTCCACCCCCGGGTAGGACGCCGCCCAGATGGGCATCTGATCCCGCAGGTAGGCCTGGATCTGCTGCGCCATCTCCTGGAAGAAGGTGCTCGTGGTGCGGCCGCAGCCGGGACACGCCGATACCTGCGGCAGGAACGAGCGCAGCCCCAGGCTCTGCAGCACCTGCTGGGCGACCCGCACCTCCTCGGCCCGGTCGCCGCCGGGCTCCGGCGTCAGCGAGACACGGATGGTGTCGCCGATGCCCTCGCTCAACAGGATGGCCAGCCCGGCCGTGGAGGCGACGACGCCCTTCATGGCCATGCCCGCCTCGGTCAGGCCCAGGTGGAGCGGATAGTCGCAGCGCGGCGCCAGCCGGCGGTACACGTCGACGAGGTCCTGCACGCCGCTGACCTTGGCACTGATGACGATGCGATCGTGGCCCAGGCCGGTCGTCTCGGCCAGCTCGGCGGAGCGGAGGGCGGAGGCGAGCATGGCCTCGATCATCACGTGGCGCGCGTCGCGGGGCTCGGCGAGCCGGGCGTTCTCATCCATCAACTCGGTCAGCAGCTGCTGGTCGAGGGAGCCCCAGTTGACACCGATGCGCACCGGCTTGTCCTGGTCGACGGCCACCCGCACGATCGTCTGGAAGTGCTCGTCGTGGCGCTTGGCGCCGACGTTGCCGGGGTTGATGCGGTACTTGTCCAGGGCCGCGGCCATGGCCGGGTGGTCGGTCAACAGCTGGTGCCCGTTGTAGTGGAAGTCGCCGATGACCGGCACGGCGATGCCGAGGCCGCGCACCTTGCGCACGATCTCCGGCACGGCCTGGGCCGCCGCGTCGTTGTTGACCGTGACGCGCACGAGCTCCGACCCTGCGTGGGCCAGCGCCGCCACTTGCAAGGCGGTCGCGTCCGCGTCCGCCGTGTCGGTATTGGTCATCGACTGCACGACGACCGGATGCCGCGAGCCGATGCTCACCCCGCCGACGTCCACGGTCACGGTCGACCGGCGGCCGGCCAGATCCGTCATCAGCCGCCGCCCAGGCGGGCGATGTCGAAGTAGCTGATCCAGACGATGAATGCGAAGAGCAGGACGAATCCGACCAGGTACGTGGCGCGTTCGGCCTGCACGCTATACCGGGCGCCCATCACCCGCTTCAGGACCCCGACCAGCACGCGCCCGCCATCGAACGGCGGGATGGGCAGCGCGTTGACCACGGCGAGGTTCGCCGAGAGCAGCCCGACGAGGTAGACCAGGAAGATGGGCGGGGCGGCCGTGCGCACCTGGCCGACCAGGCTGACGATGCCGATCGGCCCGGCGACCTGTGGGTTGGTCAGGTTGCCGAACAGGTTGGCCAGCGCATTCAGGACCACGAGGGCGGCCTGGGCCGTCCGCTCTGCGCCGAGCGTGATCGCCTGCAGGGGATCACGGGCCAGGGCCGGCCCGGCCTGGTACCAGTAGTCGCGGATGCCCAGGGTGCCCTGGCCGATGGTGCCATCGACCAGCGGCGCTGCGTCGGCGACGGCCTTGGTGTTGAGCAGCACCGGGATGTCCTGGGTGGTGCCGTCGGCGTGCTTCACGGTCAGGACGACCTGCTGTCCGGCGTGCGCCTTGAGGTACGCGATGCCCGCGTTGGGCTCACCGGTCGCACCGGCGTCGAACCAGGCGAACTGCTGCCCATCGATGGCCACGATGAGGTCGCCGGAGTCATCGTAGACCGGGTTGGCGGCGGTGCCGCCGATCACCTTGCCCGGTTGCAGGCCGGCCGTCACCGACGGCGCAGGATGGCCGCTCGTCGTGGCCGGCGCCAGCCCGTTGATGCGGACCTCGACGCTCGGGTCGGCGAAGCCGGCGATGAACGTGAAGACGACGAAGGCCAGCACGATGTTCATGGCCACGCCGGCCAGGAGGATGGCGGTGCGGACGCGCAGTGGCTGCTGGGTGAAGCTGCGCGGGTCCTCCGAGTCGCCGTCCTCGCCCTCGAGGCGCACGAACCCGCCCAGGGGCAGCCAGTTCAGCGTGTACGCCGTGTCGCGGCTACGGTGGTAGGTCAGCGCCCGGGGCGGCAGCCCGATGCCGAACTCGTGGACGCGTACCCCGGCCCGCCGGGCGGCCATGAAATGGCCGAACTCGTGGATGACCACGAGGGCCACCAGGATGGCCAGCACGAGCACGATGTTGATGGCGCTGTTGGACAGGCCGGTGAGATCCACCTTCAGGCCGCCGGTCGCTCGACGTAGGCGGCGCTGAAGACCCGCACCTCGGTCTCCAGGGCCGCGAGGTCCGCCAGGTCCGGTGCGTCGGCCGCCGCGGAGAAGCGGGTGACGGCCGCCTCGGCCAGCCGACAGATGCCCGGGAAGGAGAGCGTCCCACCCAGGAAACGAGCCACCGCGACCTCGTCGGCGGCGATCAGGGCGGCCCCCGCCCATGGCCCCAGGCGGCCGGCCTCGCGGGCGATGGCCAGGGCCGGGAAGCGCCGTTCGTCGGGCTGCTCGAAGGTCAGCGCCCCCACTCCGGCCAGCCCGACCGCGGCCCGCGGTACGGCGGCGCGCCGCGGATAGGTCAGCGCGTAGCGGATCGGGAGACGCATGTCAGGCAGCCCCAGCTGAGCTTTGAGCGAGCCGTCCACGAACTCGACGGCGGAGTGGATGATGCTCTGCGGATGGACGACCACGTCGATGCGGTCGTAGGCGACATCGTATAGCCAGTGGGCCTCGATGACCTCCAGGCCCTTGTTCATGAGCGTCGCCGAGTCGATCGTGATCTTGGCGCCCATGCGCCAGGTGGGGTGGGCCAGGGCGTCGACCGGGCGCACATCGGCCAGGTCGAAGGGGCCGACCCGGAAGGGACCGCCCGACGCGGTCAGGATCAGGCGCGCGACCTCCGGCAGCCGTTCCCCGGCCAGGCATTGCCAGATGGCCGAGTGTTCCGAGTCGATCGGCCGCAACCACGCGAGCGGGCTGGCGTGCGCATCGTCGGGTCGCTCCGTTGCGACGGCGGTCGCGCGCCGTCGGGCGAGGGGCATGACCAGGTGGCCGCCCGCCACGAGCGTCTCCTTGTTGGCCGTGGCCACGACCTTGCCCCCGGCCAGCGCGGCCACCGTGGCCGGCAGGCTGACCAGGCCGCCGGTGGCCACGATCACGAGATCGACGTCCTGCCGGGTGGCCAGCGCCACCAGGCGGTCAGGTCCGCGCTCGTGAACCGTCCCGCTGGGCAGGTCCAGCACGACCGGTTCGGCCGAGCCGACCGCCACCGCCCGGGGCCGCAGCGCCGCCGCCTGGGCGACGAGCCCAGCCGTATCGCGCCCGGCGGCCAGGGCTACCACTTCGAAGCGGTCGGGAAGCCCGGCCAGCACCTCGAGGACCTGCCGGCCGATCGAGCCGGTGGAACCCAGTACGGCCACGCGGCATCGGCCACCCGTCACCGCCGGCTCAGCGGAAGGCACCCAGCACCAGCATGTAGAAGTAGGCGGCGGGGGCGGCGAAGAGGATCGAATCGACCCGGTCGAGGACCCCCCCGTGACCGGGGATGAGGTCGCCCGAGTCCTTGGCGCCGGCGGCCCGCTTGAGCATCGACTCGGCCAGGTCGCCGGCCTGTCCGAGCAAGCCGACGAGCGGCCCGAACAGCAGCGCCGCCAGCGGGTTCTGGCCGGCCAGCACAAGCAGGACGAGGCTGACAGCGGTGGCCGCGGCCACGCCCCCGGCCACCCCCTCGAGCGTCTTGCCCGGTGAGATGTGGGGTACGAAGTGCGTGCGGCCGAAGCGCCGGCCGACGAGGTAGGCGCCACTGTCGAAGGACCAGACGGCGAGGATGGCGATGAGCAGCCAGATGCGGCCGCCGTCCAGGAACCCGCCCAGCGGCGCCCCGACCGGGAGGGGCGCCGCATCGTTGACGATGAGCAGCAGGAAGCCGAGCAGGGCCACGTACAGCGCGCCGAACGCCGTGGCGATCCACGCCTGCAGACCGGCGAACGGATCGGTCCGCAGGAAGGCCGCTACGGCCGCTACCACGAGGCCCAGGGCGACGAACAGGATGGGCACGTCGCCGCGGTCGGCGAAGAGCCACATGCCGGCCACCACGAGCAGGGCGATGGCCGTGCCCAGCAGCGGCTCGTTGACATAGCCGGCCTGGCGCAGCAGGGCGAATGTCTCCCGCCCGGCGAACGCCGCGATGACGAGCACCAGCAGGCCGAGCCAGGGCAGGCCAGCCCACCACGCGATAGCCACGACGGGCACGAGCACGGCCGCGCTCAGGACGCGGGTACGCAGCACGGTGGCGGAGCTAGCGCCCGAAGCGGCGCGAGCGCGTGGCGAAGTCGGCCAGGGCGGCATCGAAGGCCGCCGCGTCGAAGTCGGGCCAGAAGGCATCGCAGAAGTAGTACTCGGCGTAGGCCGCCTGCCAGATCAGGAAATTGCTCAGGCGCTGGTCGCCGCCGGTGCGGATGACCAGGTCCGGCTCGGGCAGACCGGTCGTGTAGAGGCGCGCCGCCAGCGCCGCCTCGTCCACCTGGTCGGGGCGCAGGCCGTCCTCCAGGCACCGTCGGGCGGCGTCGGCCAGCTCGGAGCGCCCCGAGTAGTTGAAGGCCACGTTGAGGGTCAGGCGCGCGCCTGCAGCGGTGGCGGCCACGGCCTCCTCGATGGCCGCCTGGGTGGACGGCGGCAGCTCCTCCACGCGGCCCAGGACGCGTACCCGGGCACCGTTCCGCCGCAGCTCGGGCGTCTCGTCGCGGATGGCCTGGCCCATCAGCTCCATCAGCGTGCGCACCTCGGGGTCCGGGCGCGACCAGTTCTCACGGCTGAAGGCGTATAGCGACAGGACTTCCACGCCGCGCTCGGTGGCGCGCCGGACGATCGGTCGGATGGCCTCCACGCCGGCCGCATGGCCCTCCGCCTCGGACAGGCCGCGGTGGCGTGCCCATCGTCGGTTGCCATCCATGATGATGGCCACGTGCCGGGGCAGGACGTCGATGTCCGCCGCCACGTCCGGCTCCGCCGCGACGATCGGCCGCACGACGGCCACTAGACCTCCAGGACCTCCTGCTCCTTGAGCTTGCCCAGGCGGTCCACCTCGGCAGTCCAGCGGTCCGTGATGACCTGCAGCTGCTCCTGCTCGCGACGCACCTCGTCGGCCCCCAGCTCGCCGTCCCGCTCCCGGCGGCGCAGGTCGTCAGCGACCTCGCGGCGGTGGCCGCGGATCTCCACCTTGGCCTCTTCCATGCGCCGATGGACGGCCTTCACCACGTCACGACGCCGCTCCTCCGTGAGGGGCGGGATGTTGAGGCGCACGACGCTGCCGTCCACGTTCGGCACCAGGCCGATGTCGCTGCGCTGGATGGCCTTCTCGATGGCCCCGAGGGCGCTGCGGTCCCACGGCTGGATGACGATCTGGTGGGCTTCCGGGACGCTGATCCCGGCGATCTGGTTGAGCGCCATCTGCGTGCCGTACTGCTCCACCTGGAGCCGTTCCACGAGGGCGGTCGAGGCGCGGCCGGTGCGGTACGCCTGGAAGTCGCGCTCCATCGCTTCGATGGCCCGGGCCATGCGCCCGTCAAGCCCGGCCAGGTCGACGTTGCTCATGCGGCCTTGCCTCCATCGATGCGGGTGCCGACGGCCTCGCCCAGTGCGACGCGCCGGATGTTGCCCGGGCGGTGCAGGTCGAAGACGACGATCGGCAGGGCGTTCTCCATGCACAGCGAGACGGCCGTGGCGTCGAGCACCTGGAGCCGATCCCGGAGCACATCGCCGTAGGTCAGGTGCTCGTGGCGGATGGCGTCGGGATGGAGCAGCGGGTCGGCATCGTAGACGCCATCGACGCGCGTGGCCTTGAGCATGACCTCCGCGCCGATCTCCACCGCGCGCAGGGCGGCGGCCGTGTCGGTCGTGAAGTAGGGGTTGCCCGTGCCGGCCGCGAAGATGACGATGCGGCCCTTCTCGAGATGCCGCACCGCCCGCCGACGGATATACGGTTCGGCCACCTCGTTCATGGCGATGGCCGACATGAGGCGCGTCTGGAGGCCGGCCTTCTCGATGGCGTCCTGCAGCGCCAACCCGTTCATGACCGTGGCCAGCATGCCGATGTAGTCACCGGTCGCCCGGTCCATGCCCTTGGCGGCCGCGGCCAGGCCGCGGAAGATGTTGCCCCCACCGACGACCACGGCCACCTCCACGCCGGCCGATTGGACCTCACCGATCTGGCGGGCGATGACGCTCGTGAACGCGGGATCGACACCGTACTGGCGCTCGCCGAGCAGCGCCTCGCCGGAGATCTTGAGCAGGATACGGTGGAAGCGGCGCGGCTCGGCCTCGGCCGAGGGGTCAGCGTCACCAAGGGCCACACTGGCCGGGGCGTTGACCCGCGCGGCGTCGCTCACTGCTCCTCCCCGAGCTCATAGCGGGTGAAGCGGCGCACCACGATGTGCTCGCCGATGCGGGCCACGGCCTGCGTGATCAGCTCGCTCACGGTCTGGTCGGTGTCGCGGAAAGGCTGCTCGTACAGCACCACCTGCTGCTGCCATTTGTGCAGCTGTCCGTCCACGATCTGGCCCTGGATGGCGGCCGGCTTCTTCTGCACCGTCGGGTCGACAAGCAGCTCGGCGCGCTTGGCGGCCAGCACGTCGGCCGGGATGCTGTCCACGGTCACGAACTCGGGCCGCAGGCCGGCCACCTGGATGGCCAGGTCACGCGCGAGCTTCTGGAACTCGTCGGTGCGCGCCACGAAGTCGGTCTCGCAGTTGACCTCGATGAGCACGCCGATCCGACCCCCGGTATGGATGTAGCTGGCGACGAGGCCCTCGCGCGCCTCGCGGCCGCTCTTGCGCGCCGCCGCGGCGAGGCCCTTCTGCCGCAGCAGGGCGACCGCGTGCTGGACGTCGCCGCCCGACTCCTCGAGAGCGTGCTTGCAATCCATGAAGCCGGCGCCCGTGAGCTCACGCAGCTCTTTGACGGTGTCGGCGCTGATGGCCTGGATGGTCATGCGACGTGGTCCTCGTTGCTGCCCGGGCGGTATCCGGGCCGATGGATCGGCGGTGGTTCAGGCGACGGGCGCGTCGTCGACCTCCTCGGTCTCTTCCGCCGGGGCGTCGACGGCCCGATGGGGTCGCGGGTCGGTCGGCGCCCGCCCGTGGACGGGCAGGAGCGCCTCCTCGTCTTCCTCGGCGTCCGGGGCGAACGAGAGGGACTGCCCGGCCGCCAGCTGGGCGAGGAGCTCGTCGCTGGCCTCGGACGGGGCCTCCTCTGCCCGTTCCTCGAAGGCCTCCTCCTCCGCCACCTCGACCTCCGCCCGGGCGGCCCGCTCACGAGCGCCCTCCTCGGCCGCGGTGGCGACCAGGTTGCACAGCAGGCGGATGGCCCGGATGGCATCGTCGTTGGCCGGGATGATGTAGTCGAGCAGGTCGGGGTCGACATTGGTGTCGCCGGTGCCGATGACCGGGATCTCCAGTTTGCGGGCCTCGACCACGGCGATGTGTTCGCGATGCGGATCGATCACGAAGAGGGCGCCCGGTACGCGGCGCATGCGCCGCATGCCGCCCAGCGTGCGCTGCAGCCGCGTCATCTCGTCGGTGAGCTTGGCCGCTTCCTTCTTGGAGAGCCGCTCGAAGTCGCCATTGGCCTGGCGGGCTTCAAGCTGGTCGAGCAGTGCGAGGCGCTTGCGGATGGTCACGAAGTTAGTGAGCATGCCGCCCAGCCAGCGCTGGTTGACGTACGGCTGGCCGGCGCGCGTGGCCTCTTCGGCGATCGGTTCCTGGGCCTGCTTCTTGGTGCCGACGAAGAGGATCGTGTCGCCGCGGGCGACCGTCTCGCGGGCGAAGTCGAGGGCGGCGTCGAGGCGGCGCACGGTCTGGGCCAGGTCGATGATGTGGATGCCGTTGCGCTCGGCGAAGATGAACGGCTTCATCTTCGGGTTCCAGCGGCGGGTCTGGTGGCCGAAGTGGACGCCGGCTTCCAGCAGCTGGCGCATCGAGACGGACGACATGGGGTGCAGGGCCTCCTGATCGGGTTGCAGCCTCCGCGCGCCTCGTGATCGCGGTCCGACGGCCCGAGCTTCGGGTCGGCCGGCACCCCCGCGGGAGCAGCGCGCGTGCGTGATCGGTCGCGGCGACCCCGTGCAGGGTCACGCGCCGTGGCCGCCCTTCGACGGCCGGCCGCAGTCTAGCACAGGCCCTCCGCCGCTCCCCGGGGCCCAGGCCGGATACGGCGTCGCCACGGCGGCGCTAGGGCATGAGGACCGCCCGCAGATGGCGGACGCGGGGGCCCCGCACGGGGTGGGAGGCGTCCGTGCCCGCGCCGAGTTCGACGGCCACGACGTCGACGCGCCAGGGCAGGCTGGGCAGACGCGTGCCGTCCGGCAGGGCACGCGCCCGTCGCAGGGCGCCGGCAGCGCGGTAGCAGCGGGTCAGTTTGGCGCGGTCGACACTCGCCTCGGGCGGCCCGAACTGGTCGCCCGTCCGGGTTCGGACCTCCACGACGACCAGGGTCGCCGGCGGGCCGGGGTCGACGGCCACCACGTCCACCTCGTCGCGGCCGACCGGCACCTGGCGCCCGACGATGCGCCAGCCGAGCCCCGCGAGGTAGGCCGCCGCCACCGCCTCGCCGGCGTCGCCGTGCCGCTGGCGGAGGGTGCGCGTGACCATCCTCGCATCATGGCGGCGTCGGCTTGGCGGCCGCTTCACGCGCGGCCGGTCCGACGATTCAGTGGGCCGTGACCGGGCCGGCCGGAGGGCGACGGCCATAGGCGGTGGGGCGGCCACGCGGGTCAGGCGGGCCACAGCTCCGTCTGCTCGGCGACCGGCGCGTCGATGCACGTGCCGAAGGTGCGCCGGTGGATGGGCGTGACGCCCAGCTGCTCGATGGCGGCGCGATGCTCGGGCGCGGCGTAGCCCTTGTGTTCGGCAAAGCCGTACCCGGGGTAGCACAAGTCGTACGCCACCATCAGCCGATCGCGATACACCTTGGCCACGATCGAGGCCGCGGCCACCGAACGGCAGCGTCGGTCAGCGTCGACCAGCACGCGCTGCGGCAGCCCGATGTCGGGCAGGTGCAGCGAATCGGTGATGAGGGCGTCCGGGCGCACCGGGAGGCGCGCCGCCGCGAGCATGGATGCCAGCAGGGTCGCCTGAAGGATGTTGATGCGGTCGATGAGCGACGCCTCGACGGCCGCGACGGCCCAGGCGATCGCACCGGCCTGGATGGCGGCGGCCAGCCGTTCGCGCTCCGCTGCGTCGAGCATCTTGGAATCGCGCAGCCCCGGCCAGGACCAGCCGGCCGGGAGGATCACGGCCCCGGCCACCACCGGGCCCGCCAGGCAGCCCCGTCCGACCTCGTCGATGCCGGCCACGAGGCGCAGGCCGTGCCGCTGGAGCGCTGCTTCCTCCGTGTCGTCGGGGTCGAGCTGGAGGCGCAGGCCGGCCGGCACGGACGCGCGACCGCCGGCGGTGTAGAAGGTCGGGAACGTACCGTCGCGCGGAGCGGGGCCGACGGGGTGGAGGCGGGTGGGTCGGCGACCGGTCGTCACGCCCTCCCCTGCCGTCAGCTCGAGCGGCGCTCGCGCAGGGTGGCGGCCTTGCCCACGCGCTTGCGCAGGAAGTACAGCTGCTTGCGGCGGGCCACGCCGTGACGGACGACCTCGATCTTCTCGATGCGCGGAGAGTTGACCTTGAAGGTCCGCTCCACACCCACGCCGCTGCGCACGGCGCGCACTGTGATCGAGCGCGTGATGCCCCCGCCGCGCAGACGCATGACCGTGCCCTCGAAGACCTGGATGCGCTCGCGGTTGCCCTCGACCACCTTCGCCGAGACGCGCACCGTGTCGCCCGAGGCCAGCTCGGGCAGGTCGGTGCGGATCTGATCGGCGGTGATCTCGTCGAGGAGGCTCACAGGGCGGGTCTCGCTGGCGTTCGGGGATCGGATCCCGGGGTCCGGGGGCGCATCAAGTCCGGCGCCCAGCCGAGGGCGGGAGTATAGCAAGCGAGCCGGGCGCGTGGACGGAGCGGGCTGCGGGCTGCCCCGGGGTAGTGGGGGCCGGGCCGTCCCACCCTAGTCGCCCAGCAGGTCGGGCCGGTCGCGCGCGGTGCGCGCGCGAGCTTGGTCCCGCCGCCACCGGTCGACCGCGCCGTGATCCCCGCTGACGAGCACGTCGGGTACGCGCTGGCCCTCGAAGTCCGGCGGGCGCGTGTATTGCGGGTACTCCAGCAGACCCTCGCTGAACGACTCCTCGATGGGTGAGGCGGCATCGATCGCCCCGGGCAGTAGCCGCGCCACGGCCTCGATCACCATCATCGCGGGCAGGTCACCGCCCGCGACGACGTAATCGCCGACCGAGAGTTCGAGGTCCACCATCCCGCGCACCCGCTCGTCCACGCCCTCGTAGCGGGGGCAGACCAGGACCAGGTGTGAAGCCGTGGCAAGTTCCCTCGCCCGCGCCTGGCGGAATGGCTCGCCCCCCGGGTCGAGCAGGATCACCAGGCTGGCCGGTGTGCGCACGGCCCGCAGGGCGCCGGCGATCGGCTCGGGCCGCAGGACCATGCCCGCACCGCCACCATAGGGGTAGTCGTCCACCGAGCGGTGGCGACCGAGACCCCACTGGCGCAGATCATGCGCCCGGAGCTCCACCAGGCCCTGCTCGATGGCCCGTCCCACGATGCTCGCGCCGAGCGGCCCCGGATACAGCTCGGGGAACAGCGTGACGACGTCGATGCGCAACGTCATCGTCGGATCCGTCGGTGGCCATCGAGGTGCATCGGGGGAATCGTACCCGGGTCGGCCCGCGCGGCCGTCGTCTTGCGTGTCACCAGCCGGCTTGGTGGGGCGGACGCCAGCCGGGGCGCGTCTTGCGTGTCACCAGCCGGCTTGGTGGGGCGGACGGCCAGCCGGGGCTCCGGCCGAGATGGAGGTCGGACGTGAGCGTGGAACGCGCGCGGGACGGGCCTGCGCAACAGGCAAGAGCCGCCGCGCACCAACCCTGTTGGTAGATGACAAGAGGGGGTGGGGTCGTGCCGTCCTGTCAGGATCGCTCCAGGGGTGACGTTGCGGCCGCGCTGCCCTCCCCTGGCGGGGGCGTGGCCTCGTCCCGGTCGGGCACGGGCGGCACGTCCATCTCGCCGTCGGGCACGGTCGGCATGGCCATCTCGCCGTCGGGCGCAGCGGCCACGGCCACCTCGCCGTCGGGCGGGACCCGGGTTGGCACGGTGCCCGGACCGAGCTTGGACGAACGGCGGCCACGCGGACGGCGCGGCCGCAGTGGCGCCAGATCGAGCGCCGCGGCGTCCACGACCACCCGCTGCTCCCGCGGCGCGAACTCCAGGACGACCGAGCGCACGAGCGGCACGAGCACCTCGCCACGCGGCCCACCGGTCACCACCAGGACCTCGCCGCCACCGGCCCGGAACACGTCGGTCGCGGTGCCCAGCTCCTCTCCGTCGCTGGCGGTAACGGTCGAGCCGGGCAGCTCGTGCCAGTAGTAGCTCCCCTCGGGCAGGGCGGCGGCGTCCACCTCCGCCTCGAGGTAGCGGCCGAGCAGGCCGGCCACGGCCTCGCGCGTGGTCAGGCGGGCGAACCGGACCAGGAGGCCCGGTTTGTCGGCCTGGCTCCAGGCTACCGTCAGCCGGCGGGCTTCACCCTCCACGTAGAGGACGCCACCCGGTGCGAAGCGCGCCTCGTCATCAGTGAGGACCTCGACCCGGACGGCGCCCCCCAGGCCGTGCTGGCCGCGGATGCGGCCGACGACGAGCCGCGCCACCGCGGGCTACACGATCTCCAGGGAGATCGACTCACCCTCGCGTGCCGACATAACCTTGAGGAGTGTGCGCATGGCCTTGGCCACGCTGCCATTGCGGCCGATCACCTTGCCCATGTCGTCCTCCGCGACGTGCAACTCGATGACGGTGCCCTCCTGGTCTTCCTGGACGTCGACCTGGACGGCGGCTGGATCGTCGACCAGCGCCTTGGCGATGTACTCGACCAGTTCTCGTGCGGCCATGGCGGGGTCCCTACTTGGTGGCCGGCAGGATGCCGGCCTGGCGGAAGAGGCGCGCGACTGTGTCCGACGGCTGGGCGCCCTTGGCCAGCCACGCTGACGCGCGCTCGGCGTCGACCTGGACCGTCACCGGATCGGTGCGCGGGTCATAGTGGCCGAGTGTCTCGAGCGAGCGCCCGTCACGGGCGCTGCGGGCGTCGGCAACGACGAAGCGATAAGTGGGGTGCTTGGTGGCACCAACGCGGGTGAGTCGGATACGAACAGCCACGAGCGGTGAGACCCTCCTCTACTTGGTGAACAGGATGGCGGTGGTGGACGCGCTGCCCGGTGCCTCGACGCTGACCGTGATGAAACGGTCGAGCGGCACCAGGTAGGGCTGCACGTCGCTGGTGTAATGCGCCTTCTGGTCGGCCGGCACCTGCGCCTCGGCCAGGACCCGGATGGCCGACAGGTCGGCATACGTGACGCCGCTGTTGGTGGCACCCCCGGCCGCGGACAGCGCGGCGCTGTAGCGGTCGTCGGAGGCCAGCGAGGTGGCGCTCGTCGTGTCGAGCACGGCCTTGACGAACGGGTCGCCGACGCCGAGCACGAACACGTCGCCCTTGAAGGCGTACGCCACGGTGATCGCGGGCAGGCCGTTGGTCGCGTCGGCCGCCACGTTGAGGGACGTGATGGTGGTGCCGGCATAGCCGGTGTCGCTGGTCGTGATGGTCGGGCCGCCCTGCAGCTTGGCCAGCTTGAGCAGCGTCACGAGCTGCGTCAGGCGGGCCTGTCCGGTGGCTGCGTCGGATGTGGTGGCCACGATGCCGCCGGTCGCCCGGCCCCCCGTGGCCGTGACCACGAGGCCGGCGTCCTTGACCCACGCGAAGGCGTCGGGGATCTTGGTCCCGAGGAGCCCCTCGATGGTCGAGAGCTGGCCGGTCACGCTGGACAGGCAGGGGTCCTGCACCAGGGTCGTCGTGACCGAGTTCCAGAGGCTGGCGAAGCCGTGGACCTCGGTGTAGTAGACCGCGCTACCCGGCACGTGGCTGGCCAGATCGCTCGACGCCGCCGGTATGGTCGACGCGGTGGCTGGCAGGACCGCCTGGCTGCGGGCGACGAGGTCGCCGTTCTGGGCCTGGAGCTCGCCGGCGATGGTGGTCGGCAGCTGGGCCAGGCTGGCCGTCGAGGCGCACGAGCCCGCGGCCGCCCCGGTGTCCAGCGAGGCGAGCAGTTTGCCCACGGCCGCGCCATCCAGGTAGAAGGTGCCCAGGCGGTCGGCGTCGAGTCGGCCGACGGCGTCGCGGTAGGCGGCCACGCCGGCCAGGTTGGGTGACGAACCGGCCTTGCGATCAAGCGCCGCGTCCACGGTCGCGGCGTCCTTGGCCGCCACGATGGCGTCATGGGTGATGGCGAAGCTGATGGCGTTCAGGCCGCTCACGCCGGTGCCGCCGCTGATGGTGTAGACACTGGTCCCGTTGTGATCGGTGATCGACACCGTCCCACCCAGCTGCTTGGCGAGATCCTGCGAGGTCTGGTCGAGTTTGGTGGGCAGGCCGGAGCTGTCCGAGACGCTGACCACGAGCAGCACCGCGTCGCCGGGCCCGACGCTCACCGCGACCTGACCCCCGAACCAGGGCTTGATGTTGGCCGTGTAGCTGAATGTGCCACCAGTGGCCTGCCCGATCAGCTTGTCGAGCGCCTGGTCGAGTTTGGCATCGAGCGACGACGGGTCGGCGAAGCCCGGGAATCTGGCCATGAACGTGGCCAGCTGCTGGTGCTGGTCGCCGGGCAGGTCGGCTCGTGCGTCGACGTACAGGATCGCGTCGGCGGGCGCGTAGGCTGGCCCGACCGACGCCGCGCCGGCGCCGGCCACGACGATCAGGCCGCCGGCGACGAGCACGACCACGAGGGTCGCGACGAGGGCGACGACCCACCGCCCGCGGCCGCCCCGCGACGTCCGCGTGGGCTGCACCAGGGGCACGCTGACACCTTCGACGCGGGCGACCGGCGTCAACGGAGGCAGGGCCTCAGGGGTTCCAGGTTCGAGCGGCTCGGTCACGGTCGTGTCCCTCCGATGGGATGCGCGAGGTCGGGTCGGGGTCGGCTCACCGGCCCACGCCTAGGAGGTTACGGCGGCCGCCGGCGCGGCCGAATTGCTTCATCAGACGTTGCATCTCGGTGAACTGCTTGAGCAGCCGGTTGACGTCGGGCGTGGTGGTGCCTGACCCGCGTGCGATGCGCCGGCGGCGCGACGCATTGAGGATGGCCGGCTCGCGCCGTTCCTCCGGGGTCATCGACCGGATGATCGCTTCGACCCGTGTCAGCTCGCCGCGGTCGACCGCCCCCTGGGCCTCCTTGGCCAGCCCGCCCATGCCCGGCATCAGATCGAGCAGCTGGCCGATCGGCCCCATCTTCTTGATCTGCTGCATCTGCTCCAGGAAGTCTTCCAGGGTGAAGCTGTTGCGGCGCAGCTTCTCTGCCACCCGGCTGGCCTGCTGCTCGTCGAAGTGCTCCTGGGCCCGTTCGACCAGGGTCAGCACGTCGCCCATGCCCAGGATGCGGCCGGCGAGGCGGTCGGGGTGGAACGGCTCGAGGGCATCGGTCTTCTCACCGGTGCCCAGGAACTTGACGGGCAGGCCGGTGACGGCGGAGATCGAGAGGGCCGCGCCGCCGCGCGCATCGCCGTCGATCTTGGTCAGGATCAGGCCGGTGACCGGCACGGCGTCCCGGAACGCCTCGGCGACGCCGACGGCCTCCTGGCCGACCATGGCGTCGACCACGAGCAGCGTCTCGCTCGGCTTGGTGCGGGCGGCCAGGTCGCGGATCTCCGCCATCAGCGTCTCGTCGATGGTGAGGCGGCCGGCCGTGTCGAGGATGACCACATCACGCCCGGTCCGGCGCGCCTGGGCGATGCCCTCGTCGGCGATCGCCGCGACCGGCGTACCGGTCGGCGCGCGATGGACGGGGATGTCCAGGCTGGCGCCGAGGGCGACCAGCTGGTCGACCGCCGCCGGCCGGTATGGGTCCGCCGCCACGAGGAGCGGTCGTCGGCCCTGCTTGACCAGGTGGCGGGCCAGCTTGGCCGCGCTGGTCGTCTTGCCCGAGCCCTGCAGGCCGACCAGGGCCACGACGGCCGGCTGGCCGATGAGGCGAAAGGTCCGATCGCCCGCCGAGAGCATGGCCGTCAGCTCCTCGTCGACGATCTTGACCACCTGCTGGCCCGCGTTCAGGGTGTCCAGCACCTCTGCGCCGACGGCCCGCTCACGCACGCGCGCCACGAAGTCCTTGACCACGCGGAAGTTGACGTCCGCCTCCAGCAACGCCAGGCGCACCTCGCGCATGACGGCGTCCACGTCGGCCTCGGTGACGCGGCCATGGCCGGTCAGCTTGGCGAGGGCGTCACGCAGGCGGTCACTCAGGGTGTCGAACATCGCGGCTGGTCGTGGCTCCACGTGGCGTCCGGGCCGGACGCTGAGAGGGACGCGGGTTCTGGCGACCCGAGGCGCACGCAGTGTACCCCAGCGGGCCCCGCGTGCCTGTCGTGCTCAGGGCCCGAAGAGCGCCGCCACGAAGGCATCCGGATCGAACGGGAGCAGGTCGCTCGCCCGTTCCCCGACCCCGACGAAGAGGACCGGCACCCCGAGGGCCTGCTCGATGGCGAAGACGATGCCGCCCTTGGCCGTCGAGTCGAGCTTGGCCAGCACGATGCCGGTGAGGGCGCTCGCCTCATGGAACGCGCGCGCCTGGGCCAGGCCGTTCTGGCCGGTCGTGGCGTCGAGCACGAACAACACCTCCGGCTCGGCGCCGGGCAGCCGCTTGTCGATGGTGCGCCGGATCTTGGCCAGCTCATCCATCAGGTTGTGCTTGGTATGGAGCCGCCCGGCGGTGTCGACGATGACCAGGTCCGCGCCACGGGCGAGGCCGGCGTCCAGGGCGTCGAAGACGACCGCTGCGGGGTCGGCACCGGCTTGGTGGGCCACGATGGGCACACCGATGCGCTCCGCCCAGGCGGTGAGCTGCTCGGCGGCCGCGGCGCGGAAGGTGTCGGCCGCAGCGAGCAGGACGCGCTGCCCTCGCGCGCGCTCGCGCGCAGCGAGCTTGGCGATGGTCGTCGTCTTGCCGGTGCCGTTGACACCGACCACCAGGATCACCGCCGGCCTGGCCGGATCGGGGCGGCGGGGCGTCCACTCCCCGGAAGGGCGCGCCACGAGCAGCGCCGCCAGCTCCGCCTCGACGGAGGCCTCCGGTCCGGCCGGGTCCTGACGCCGCCGTGCCCGCTCCACGACATCGAGGGCGAGCGCGGCGCCCACGTCGCCGGCGATGAGCGTCTCCTCGACCGCCTCCCAGGTGGCCTCGTCCACGCCGCCGCGCAGGAGGCCATGGAGGCGGGCCACGAACCCGGCCCGGCTGCGGCCGACGCCGGCCTCCAGGCCGGCCGCCAGCTCTTCCGGGGTTTCCGGTGTGTCGAGCACCGGCTCGGTCGGGAGCGGGGCCGGCCAGCCTTCGATGGCGCCGTCGGACGAGATGCCGGGTAGGGTGTCACCGTCGCCACCGCGTCGCCGGCCGAGCCAGGGCATCGTCAGCCCGTCGCCCCCGCCAGCTCGGTCGCCTCGGCCAGGCGCAACGAGATCACGTGGCTGATGGCGTCGTCGCCGATGGTGATGCCGTACAGCGCATCGGCCGCCTCGATCCTGCCGCGGTTGTGGGAGATCACCACGAACTGGGTCGTGCCGGCCAGCACGCGCAGCGCCTCCGTGAAGCGACCGACGTTGGCCTCGTCGAGAGCGGCATCGACCTCGTCCAGGACGCAGAACGGCACGGGATGGACATCGAGCATGGCAAACAG
>JBIOID010000010.1:0-18662 GCA_044449585.1 Candidatus Limnocylindrales bacterium | reverse complement strand
TCCCTGGTCGAGCGCCTGCCGCCGCTGCGGGGAGAGGCGCCGCTGGCGCCCGGCGATCGGCTGCGCGAGGCCGACGCGGCGGGCGCCGTGCCCGCGGCGGTGGTGCCCGGCCGGTCACCGTCGACGCGTGGGGAGGGGAGCGGCCTGCAGCTGACGCTCGACTTCGATGCGCTCGGGGGCCCGGCCCCGCTGATGGCCCCGGCCGCTGCCGAGCCAGAGGATGGGCCGCCGGCGACCGCGGTGGTCGCGTTGCCCGCCGACCCCCGATCGCGGCTGGAGCACACGCTGGCCGATCCGGGCCACGTCGAACGGCTCGCCGCAGACGAGGATCCGTCCGCGTGGCTGGCCGCCCAGGAGCGCCTGACCGTGGGCCTGGCGGTGGACGATCCGCGGCCGCGCCGCGGCATCCTGCTGGGGCTGGCCGTGGCCGGCCCGGACGGCCGCCTGCTGACGGCCGATGCCGCCACGGCGCCGCGTCTGCTGGCCCTGGTGGTGGCCGCGGGCCGCCCCCTGGACGGTCACGACGTGAAGCGGGTCATGGTGGCCGAGCTGGCCCGGCGCGATCCGGCCGGCCACGACCGGGTGGGCGCCGGCGGATCGCTGCCGGAGGCCGGCTTCGACACCCAGATCGCGGCCTACATCCTGAACGCAGCGCTCCGCTCGCAGGCGCTGGCCGACGTGGTCGCCGAGCGGCTCGCCATCGAGCTGCCCAAGCCGGGCACCCTCAACGGGCCGGAGCACGCGGCGGTCGAGGCCGCCGCCGTGGCGGCCGCACGGGCGGTGCTCCTCCCGGAGCTCGAGGCGGCGGGCCTGGAGCGCCTCTACCGCGAGCTCGAGCTGCCGCTCATCCCGGTCCTGGCGGAGATGGAAGCGGTCGGCGTGGCGGTGGATCGCGCGGCCCTGGCCGGCCTGGCCGCCTCGTTCGCCACCGAGATCGGTCGCCTCGAGACGGAGATCTACGCCGCGGTCGGCCATGAGTTCAACCTGGGCAGCCCCAAGCAGCTGGAACAGGTTCTCTTCTACGAACTGGACCTGCCCCGCGGCAGGCGCACCAAGACGGGCTACTCGACCGACGCGACCGTGCTGGAGGAGCTCCGGCCGGCTCATCCGGCGATCGGCCTGCTGCTCGACTGGCGCGTCTACACCAAGCTCAAGAGCACCTACGTCGATGCCCTGCCGCTCATGCTCGACCCGCTCACCGGCCGCCTGCACACGACCTTCCACCAGGCGGTGGCCGCCACGGGCCGCCTCAGCTCCTCCGACCCGAACCTGCAGAACATCCCCATCCGCACCGACCTGGGCCGCAGCATCCGGCGCACGTTCGTGGCGGGCGCGCCCGGCACGACCCTGCTGGCCGCCGATTACAGCCAGATCGAGCTGCGCGTGCTGGCCCATGTCTCGGGCGACGCCGCGTTGCGCGACGCCTTCGCCCGCCACGCCGACGTGCACCGCGAGACGGCGGCCCTGGTGCTGCACAAGGCGCCCGCCGATATCACGCCCGACGAGCGCTCGATGGCCAAGATGGTCAACTTCGGCATCGCCTACGGCATGAGCGACTTCGGCCTGTCGAGCCGCGCCAACATCCCCCGGGCTGAGGCGCAGGAGTTCATCAGCCGCTACTTCGCGACCTATAGCGGCATCAGCTACTACATGCTCCACATCAAGGATCAGGCGCGCTCGCAGGGCTACGTCACGACCCTGCTGGGGCGGCGCCGGTCGATCCCCGAGCTGCAGCAGCGCAACCCCAACCTGCGCGCCGCGGGCGAGCGGATGGCCATCAACATGCCCATCCAGGGGACGGCCGCCGACATCATGAAGATCGCCATGATCCGCCTGCGCGAGCGCCTGCGGCGCGATGGATCGGCCGCGCGGCTGCTGCTCCAGGTCCACGACGAGTTGGTGCTGGAGGTGCCCCGGGACGAGGTGCCGAGCCTGGCCCCCCTGGTGCGCGAGACGATGGCCACGGCCATGCCGCTCGATGTGCCGCTCGACGTGGACGTCAAGGTGGGCGACGACTGGGAGCGCATGACGCCGATCCCCGAGAAGGCGTAGCGCGTGCCCGAGCTGCCCGAAGTCGAGACGATCGCTCGCGAGCTGCGTCCGCTCGTGACGGGTGCGGTCGTCGCCGAGGCGTGGACCGACTGGCCGCGCGCCATCCGCCACCCGGCGCCGGCGGCCTTCACCGTCGGCCTGGTGGGTCGCCGCATCGAGCAGGTCGGCCGGCGCGCCAAGTGGCTCGTGCTGGGGCTCGATGGCGGCGCGATGCTGGTCATCCAGGTCAAGATGACCGGCCAGTTGCTGGTCGTGCCGGCGGCGACGCCGGCAGACCGCCACGTACACGTCGGCCTGCGCTTCACGGACGGGCGCGAGCTGCGCCTAAGAGACACGCGCAAGTTCGCGCGTGTCGGCCTGTACCGGCGCGGCGAGGATGGCCTGCCGCTCGATGCCGACGAGGCCGGCGGCCTCTTCGATGGGCACGGACCCGAGCCGCTCGAGCCGACCTTCACGGTCGCCGCCTTCCGGCGCCGCCTGCGCGCCCGGCGGGGCCGCCTCAAGCCGCTCCTGCTGGATCAGGGATTCGTGGCCGGCGTGGGCAACATCTACGCCGACGAGTCCCTCTGGCGGGCCCGCCTGCACCCGCTGCGCACGGCCGACTCGCTGCGCCCGGACGAAGAGCTGCGCCTGTATCGAGCCATCCGCGGCGTGCTGCTCGAGGCCATCGAGCGACGGGGCAGCTCGGTCGGCGACTACACCGCGCCGGAGGGTGACGGGGAGATGCAGGAGCACCTCGACGTCTACCAGCGCACCGGCCTGCCGTGCCATCGCTGCGGCCGCCCTGTCCGGCGCATCACCCTCGGCGCGCGCGGCACGCACTTCTGCTCCTGGTGCCAGCGGCTGCCGGGTGCCCAGCGCACCGCGGCCGTGCGGCGGCTGCTCGGGTCGACCCGCACCACGGCCCGGCGCGGGCGCATGTGGGACGAGCTGCCCGTGCCGGCCGGCTCGGTGGGCACCGCCTGGACGCGCAGCGCGCGTCGCGCCCGAGCCGGCTGATGGCCATCCTGAGGCTGGAGGCCGTCCGCCGCGAGATCGGCACCTTCGTCATCCTCGACGACGTATCGGCCGCGGTCGCCCACGGCGAGCGTATCGGCCTGGTCGGCATCAACGGGGCCGGCAAGACGACCCTCCTGCGCCTGGCGGCCGGGGCGGACACACCCGATCGGGGCCGCGTGGCACGCAAGGCCGGCCTGACGGTCGGCCTGCTGGCGCAGGAGGCCAATCTCGACGCCGCGTTCACGGCCGCGCCGGACCTGCGGTCGGCGGTCCGGGCAGGTGCCGCGGAGCTCGAGGCCGACGAGCGTGAGCTGGCGCGCCTGGAAGGCGAGGGGGCGGCCGCGGTCGCCTCGGCCGCCTACGCCGAGGTGCGCGGGCGGTTCGAGGCACGCGACGGGTACAGCCTCGATCTACGCGTCGCGGCGACACTTTCGGGGCTGGGCTTCGCCACGGTCGACTTCGCGCGGCCGCCCACCAGCCTCTCGGGCGGCGAGCAGACGCGCGCGGCACTGGCCCGCCTGCTCATCGCCGACCCTGACCTGCTCCTCCTGGACGAGCCGACCAACCACCTCGACGTGGCCGCCCTCGAGTGGCTGGAGCAGGCGCTCGCCCGCCGCCAGCGGGCCGTGCTGGTCGCGTCGCACGACCGTGCGTTCCTCGACGCCGTCGTCCAGCGCATCTGGGAGCTGCGCGACCGCCACCTGCACCTCTTCCGCGGGGCGTACTCGGCCTACCTCGTGCAGCGCGAGGCGGCGGACGCACGCGCGCGCAAGGACGCGGCCGGCCATCGCGACGCGGTGACCCACGAGCAGCAGCTCGTGCAGCGCTACCGCAGCCACCGCAAGTACTCCAAGATGCACGAGCACGAACGGCGCCTGGAAGCGCTCCAGGCAGCCTCGGTCGAGGCGCCGCGGCGAGGTCCCGCCCTGGCCCTGTCGGCCCGCGGTCTCGATGGCGGCGGGCCGGCCCGGTCGGGCGACCTGGTCGTCGAGCTGCGCGACGTGCTGGTCGGCTTCCCGCCCACCACCAGATATCCAGTCGGCACGCCGGTCGCCTGTGCCAGCCGGCTGGTGGCGCAACGCGGCGACCGGATCGGCATCGTCGGGCCGAACGGGGCCGGCAAGACGACCCTGCTGCGCACGATCGCCGGCGAACTCGCGCCGCTGGGCGGGTCGCTGCGGCTGGGCGCGGCCGTCCAGCCCGGCTACCTGGCCCAGCTGCGCGCGGCGGGGCTGTCCGGCCAGACGGTGCTCGATGCGCTCATCGACAGCGCTCCGATCGAGGCCAGCGAAGCCCGCTCGTACCTGGCCCGCTTCCTGTTCCGGGGCGAGGACGTCTTCAAGCCGGTGACCGAGCTGTCGGGTGGCGAACGCTCCCGCCTGGAACTGGCCGTGCTGGGCGTCAGCGCCGCCAACCTGCTGCTGCTCGACGAGCCCACCAACCACCTCGACATCCCGGCCCGCGAGGCCCTCGAGGCGTTCCTGCGCGACAGCGCGGCCACGCTGCTGGTCGTCTCGCACGACCGGCGTCTGCTCGAGGGCATCGCCGAGCGGCTGTGGGTGGTGGAGGCCGGTCGAGTCGGCCAGGCCGGTCGGGTCGTGCCGTTCGACGGCGGCTGGCGGGCATGGCGTTCAGCGGTGGCCGATGGCTGGACGGTGGAGGGTGAGCTGGCCGTCCAGGCGCGGCGGTTCGACGGCGGACCGGTCGCCACGAAGGCGCCGGCCGGGCCGCCGAAGCGGGGGCCGGTCACGCCCACCGCACGCGCGCCGGGCGCCGACGGGGCCATCGCGACGACGGCGGGGGCTGGCAGCCGACCCGCCACCCGGCCGACGCCGCTGTCCAAGGACGCCTACCGGCGCCAGCGGTCGCTCGTCGAGGGCGATCTGACCCGGCTCGGACTGCGCAAGAACCACCTCGAACTGGCACTCGGGCAGCCCGACATCCAGGCCAACTTCGTGGAGCTACGCCGGCTCGGCAGCGAGCTGGCCGACGTGGATGCCGCCCTCGCCCAGGCCGAGGACGCCTGGTTGACCCTCGAAGAGCGTGCCCCGCGGTGACGCCCTCGCCGCCGGGCCGGCGCGCCCTGCGCATCGGCCTCACGGGGCCCATCGGCTGCGGCAAGTCGACCGTGGCGAGCTGGTTGGCGCGCCAGGGGGCGCTCGTCATCGACGCCGATGCCGTGGCCCGCGAGGTGACCGATCGGCCGGCCGTCCAGGCGGCGATCCTGGACGCGTTCGGACCGGACGCCGCCGGGCCGACGGGGACGCTCGATCGTCAGCGGCTGGCGGGGATCGTCTTCCGGGACCCGGATGCCCTGCGGCGCCTCGAGGCGCTGACCCATCCCCTCGTCCGTGAGCGCATCGAGGCGGCCCTCAGGGCGGCCGAGGACTCGCGCGCGCCGGCGGTCGCGATCGAAGCCATCAAGCTCGTGGAGGGCGGTCTGGCGGACGAATGTGACGAGGTATGGCTGGTGACGTGCGAGCCGGCCACCCAGCGTGCCCGCCTCGAGGCGCGCGGCATGGCCGCCGACGACGCCGCCCGCCGCATCGCCGCCCAGGGCGCCATCCGTGACGCGTTTGCTGCGCGTGCCACGCGGGTGCTGATCACCGACGGAGCGCCGGCGGCCGTGGCGAGCGCCGTCCTGGCTGCGTACGCCGCGGCCCTGACCGACGGGCGTCACGTCCGGGAGGGCTGACTGCTCGACGGCGCCGTAAGGGGGGATACAGAACACACGTTCTGTTCCCGGTTGCGGATGCTAGAATCCGTCCCGTGCCGGAGTTCCAGCTCGTCGCCCCATTCCAGCCTACCGGTGACCAGCCGCAGGCGATCAAACGCCTGTCCGACGGCATCAAGAAGGGCATGAAGCGGCAGACCCTCCTGGGCTCCACGGCGACCGGCAAGACGTTCTCGATCGCGTCGGTCATCCAGGACGTGCAGAAGCCGACGCTGGTCCTGGCCCACAACAAGACCCTGGCCGCCCAGCTGTACAGCGAGTTCCGCGATTTCTTCCCGCACAACGCGGTCGAGTACTTCGTGAGCTACTTCGACTACTACCAGCCGGAGGCGTACCTGCCGCGCAGCGACACGTACATCGAGAAGGACTCGTCGCGCAACGACGAGATCGACAAGCTGCGCCATGCCGCGACCCACGCCCTGTTCGAACGGCGCGACGTGATCATCGTGGCCAGCGTCAGCTGCATCTACGGCCTGGGCGCCCCGGTCGACTATGGCGCCACGGTCATCCGCCTCAAGACGGGCGGCCGCTACCGGCGCGACGGCGTGCTGCGCCAGCTGGTGGATCTGCAGTACCAGCGCAACGACCAGGCGCTCAGCCGCGCCCGCTTCCGGGTCCGCGGCGACACCCTCGAGCTGCAGCCGGCGTACGACGACTTCCTCGTGCGGGTGCAGTTCTTCGGCGATGAGATCGAGCGCATCACGGAGCTGGACCCGCTGACCGGCGAGCTGCTGGCCGAACGACAGGAGCTCAACGTCTACCCCGCCAGCCACTACGTCACCCCGACCGAGAAACTGCGCGAGGCGATCGTCGATATCGATGCCGAGATGGAGACGCGCACGGCCGAGCTGGAGGCGCGCGGCATGGTGCTGGAGGCGGCCCGCCTGCGGCAGCGCACGACCTTCGACCTCGAGATGATGCGCGAGCTGGGCTTTTGCTCGGGCATCGAGAACTATTCGCGCCACCTGGCCCGCCGCGAGGCCGGCTCGCGTCCGTGGACGCTGCTTGATTACTTCCCGCCGGACTGGCTGCTGGTGGTCGACGAGAGCCACATGACCGTGCCGCAGGTCGTGGGCATGTACAAGAACGACCGCACGCGCAAGGAGATCCTGGTCGAGTACGGCTTCCGGCTGCCGTCGGCGCTCGACAACCGGCCCCTCACGTTCGAGGAGTTCGAGGCGCACCTGGACCAGGTCGTGTACATGTCGGCCACACCCGGCGCCTTCGAGTTCGAGCATTCCGAGCAGGTCGTCGAACAGCTCATCCGGCCCACCGGGATCGTCGATCCGCAGGTCGAGGTGCGACCCACGGAAGGCCAGATCGACGACCTGCTGGAACGCATCCGGGAGCGGGTCGAGCGTGGCGAACGGGTCATCGTCACGACGCTCACCAAGCGCATGGCGGAGGACCTGGCCGACTACCTCAAGGAGCTCGGGGTCAAGGTCAACTATCTGCACAGCGAGGTGGACACGCTCGAACGCGTCCAGATCCTGCGCGACCTGCGCCTCGGGGTGTACGACGTGCTGGTCGGGATCAACCTGTTGCGGGAAGGCATCGACCTGCCCGAGGTGACGCTGGTGGCCATCCTCGACGCCGACAAGGAGGGCTTCCTGCGGTCGGCGTGGTCGCTCATCCAGGTCTCCGGCCGGGCGGCCCGCAACATCGGCGGCGAGGTCGTGATGTACGCCGACACGATGACCGAGTCGATGCGCGTGGCCATCGACGAGATGGAGCGGCGGCGATCCATCCAGGAGCGCTACAACGTCGAGCACGGCATCGAGCCGGCCACCATCGTCAAGGAGATCCGCGACATCAACGACCGGTTACGGGCGGTCGCCGAGCGGCCCGGCAGCTATGCCTCGGGCACCGCCGCGGGCGAGCTGAGCGACCTGTCGCGCGAGCAGATCCAGCAGCTGGTCGCTCGCCTGGAGGCCCAGATGCGGGAGGCCGCGCGCAACCTGGAGTTCGAGCGGGCGGCGGCGCTGCGCGACCAGGTCCAGGAGGTGCGCCTGCGGGTGCTCGAGGAGGACGCCTCCGTGACCGTGGCCCGAGCCGCCGAGGCCGCCGCCAGCCAGCCCGTGGGTGTTCGTCCGCGGCGCGGTCGCCGGGCCGGGGAGGCCCATCCGACGGCGGAGGCCGGGGGGCAGCCCGACGCCGGTCCCGCAACGGTGACCGCGGTCGAGGTCCTGCCCAGCGGCGAAGAGCCGGGCGAGGCACCCCAGCCGGACGACGGGACCGCAGCCGACTGGTTGCCGGGCATCCGCGATGAGCACGACGATGACGGCGGTTGGCAGGCGCGCTGGCTCGATCGGCCCACCTGGGACCGCCGGGTGACACCCAACGTCATCAAGCGCACGGGCGCCCGACCGCGCCGCCGCCGCTGAGGCAGCCAGTCCGGACAGAACGTCTGTTCCAATCAATGGCCAACAGGTACAATCGACCCGTGCCCCAGGATCGACTCGTCGTGCGCGGTGCGCGCGAGCACAACCTCAAGGACATCACGGTCTCCCTGCCGCGCGACCGGCTGGTGGTCATCACCGGCCTGTCCGGCAGTGGCAAGAGCAGCCTGGCCTTCGACACCATCTACGCCGAGGGCCAGCGCCGCTACGTCGAGAGCCTCTCCGCCTACGCGCGCCAGTTCCTGGGCCAGATGGAGAAGCCGGACGTCGACCAGATCGACGGCCTCAGCCCGGCCATCTCGATCGACCAGAAGGGCGCCAGCCGCAACCCGCGCTCGACGGTCGGCACGGTCACCGAGATCTACGACTACCTGCGCCTCCTGTTCGCCCGGGTCGGCCATCCCCACTGCCCGGTGTGCGGCCGCGAGGTGGCCCGCCAGAGTGCGAGCCAGATCGTCGACCGCATCCAGGCGCTGCCCGACGGCACCCGGCTGCTGGTCCTTGGCCCGCTGGTCAAGGACCGCAAGACGGAGGGCGACCGTGTCTTCGAGGCGGCCCGCCGGCAGGGTTTCGTGCGGGTCCGGGTGGACGGGCAGCTGCGCGATCTCGATGACGTGCAGGCCCTCGACAAGTACAAGCGCCACACCATCGAGGTCGTCGTCGACCGGCTGGTGGTGCACCACGCCGATGACGAAGGTCGCCCCTACGGGCCCGACCACCCCGATCCGGAACGCGCCCGCCTGGCCGACTCGGTCGAGACGGCGCTGCGCCTCGGGGAGGGCGTCATGGTCGTGGCGCCGGCCGATGCCGGCGCGTTCGAGGAGCTGCCCTATAGCGAGCACTACACCTGCCCGTACGACGGGACGCTGATCGAGGACCTGGAACCACGCAGCTTCAGCTTCAACTCGCCGCACGGCGCGTGCCCCGCCTGCACGGGCCTGGGCATCCGCCTCGAGATCGATCCTCAGCGCCTGGTGCCCGACCGGACGTTGTCCATCGCGCAGGGCGCGCTGATGCGGCCGTTCGCCCGCATGCCCATGGCCGACTCGTGGTACGGCAAGGTGACCGAGGCGGTCGCGCGCGCCCATGGCTGGGACCCCGAGGTGCCGCTCGACCAGCTGCCGCCGGAGGCGCTCGACCACCTGCTGCATGCGCCGCGCGGCGAGCAGGTGCGCATCAGGTACCACCACGACCGGGGCGACAGCAGCTACTCGGCCACCTTCGAGGGCCTCGTACCCAACCTGGAGCGGCGCTACCGCGAGACCGAATCGGACTTCGTCAAGAGCGAGCTGGAACGCTTCATGGTCGAGCGTCCGTGCCCCACCTGCGGCGGCAAGCGGCTCAAGCCGGCCGCGCTGGGCGTGACCATCGTCGATCTGGACATCACGGCGCTGGCCCACCTCTCGGTCAGCGAGGCGCTCGCCTGGTCGGCGGCGCTGCCCGAGCGGTTGACCGAGCGGGAACTGACCATCGCCCGCCAGGTGCTCAAGGAGATCACCGCGCGGCTGGGCTTCCTGGTCGACGTCGGCCTTGATTACCTGACCGTCGATCGGACCAGCACCACCCTCTCCGGCGGCGAGGCGCAGCGCATCCGGCTGGCGACCCAGATCGGCTCCAGCCTGATGGGCGTGCTGTACATCCTGGATGAACCCTCCATCGGCCTGCATCAGCGCGACAACGCCAAGCTCATCGCGACGCTCACCCGACTGCGCGACCTGGGCAACACGCTCATCGTCGTCGAGCACGACGAGGAGACCATCCGCACGGCCGACTGGATCGTCGACGTGGGCCCGGGCGCCGGCGAGCACGGCGGGGAGGTGGTGGCGGAGGGGCCGCTCGAGGCGATCCTGGCCGAGCCGCGGTCGATCACCGGGGCCTACCTGCGGGGCGAGCGGTCCGTGCCCATCCCCGCCCTGCGGCGCACCGGGACCGGCCGCGCCCTGGAGGTCATCGGCGCCCGTGCCCACAACCTGCGCGATCTCGACGTCCGCTTCCCGTTGGGCACGTTCACGGCCGTCACCGGCGTCTCCGGGTCGGGCAAGAGCACGCTCGTCACCGACATCCTGTACCGCGCCCTTGCGCGCGCCCTCTTCGGATCCCGCGAGGATCCGGGCGAGCACGAACGGGTCGAGGGTATCGAGGCCATCGACAAGGTCATCGAGATCGATCAGAGCCCGATCGGTCGCACCCCGCGCTCCAACCCAGCCACCTACACCGGCCTCTTCGGACCGATGCGCGACCTGTTCGCGGGCACGCCCGATGCTCGCCTGCGGGGCTACAAGCCGGGCCGTTTCAGTTTCAACGTCAAGGGCGGCCGCTGCGAGGAGTGCAAGGGCGACGGCATCATCAAGATCGAGATGCAGTTCCTGCCGGACGTCTACGTGCCGTGCGAGGTGTGTGGCGGGAAGCGCTACAACCGCGAGGCCCTCGAGGTGCTCTATCGCGGCCGCTCCATCGCCGACGTCCTGGAGATGACCGTCGCCGAGGCGCTCGACCTCTTCCAGGCTGTGCCCGCCATCCGCACCAAGCTGCAGACGCTACACGACGTGGGTCTGGGCTACATCCACCTGGGCCAACCGGCGACGACCCTCTCCGGCGGCGAGGCGCAGCGCGTGAAGCTGGCCACCGAGCTGTCCCGGCGGGCCACCGGGCGGACCGTCTACATCCTGGACGAGCCAACGACGGGCCTCCACTTCGCCGACGTGGAGAAGCTCCTGGAGGTGCTCCACCGGCTGGTCGACACGGGCAACACGGTGATCGTCATCGAACACAACCTGGACGTCATCAAGACGGCCGACTGGATCGTCGACCTGGGCCCGGAGGGCGGTGCGCGAGGCGGCGAAGTGATCGCGACAGGCACGCCGGAGTCCGTCGCCCGGGCCGCCGGCTCGGCCACCGGCGAGTACCTCGCGCGGGTCCTGCGGGGCGAACCGCTCGTGCCGCTCAGCGACGTCTCGTTCGCCGAGGCGGCCGGGCGCCCCGCGGTGGGCGGCGCGCGGAATGGGCGCTCCCGGCGGGCGGTGGCTCGCCGCGCCGCGGCGGTCGGCGGTTGAGGTCGCCCGTCACGCCGTAAACTTCGCCCCCGTGCTCACCTTCATCGATCAGGCCGTCATCCCGTTCCTGGCCAGCCTGTACGGGGCGGTGGGCTACCTCGGCGTGCTCCTGGCCATGACCATCGAGTCGGCCATGGTGCCCCTGCCCAGCGAGTTGATCCTGCCGTTCGCCGGCTTCCTCGTCTCCGACCCGGCCCGGCTGGAACCGATGACGCAGCAGCCGTGGGGGTTCTGGCTGGTCGTCGTCGTGGCCACCATCGGCAACACGCTGGGCTCGCTCATCGCCTATGCCGTCGGCGCCTGGGGTGGCCGGCCCTTGCTCGAGCGCTACGGCCGCTACCTGCTCATCCGGCCCGACGAGATCCAGCGCACCGAGGCCTTCTTCGCCCGCTACGGGAACATCACCGTCTTCGTCGGCCGCTTGCTACCGATCGTGCGCACCTTCATCAGCGTACCGGCCGGCGTGGCGCGCATGCCGCTCGGTCGGTTCATCCTCTACTCCACGCTCGGCGCCATCCTGTGGAGCACCCTGCTCGTATACGCCGGTGTCCAGCTCGGCGCCCACTGGGAGGACCTGCGGCGGGCGCTCCAGCCGTTCGACCTCCTGCTCGTCGTGGCGGTCGTGGTGGTCATCGTCCTGTTCGTGTGGTGGCGGCTCGGGCAACCGGGCAGCGGACGGCTGCGGGGCGGCCGACCACCCGCCTGACGGCACGAGCAGGCGCGACTGGAGACGCTCGATGCGGCGGCGCTGGCCGAGCGCCTCGGCCTCGTCGACGGGCATGCCGTCGAGACGGTCGTACGCCCAGACCTGGAGCGTGTCGATGAGCTCGGCCGTTTCGGCGGTGCGCCAGCGGTCGAGTGCGCGCACGCGCGCCCGCAGCGCGGCCAGCTGGGCCGGCGTGTCGTTGGCCGGCGGCGCGCCCACCAGGTCGAGCAGGATCTCCGTCTCGCGCCGCAGGTGGGGGGCGGACTGCGAGCCGCCCGTGAGGTGGACCACGACGCCCGGCAGGACCGTGATCACGGCCGCCGGCACGGAGGCGACCCAGGCCAGCCAGATCGGGACGGGCGCGACGACCACACTGAGCCACGCCAGGGCCGCCACCAGATAGGCCGCCAGGGCCGTCCACGCGGCACCTCGCGGCGCGTCCCGCGCGCGCAACTCGCGCCGCAGGCCCAACCACAGGCCGATCGCGACGGCCATCCCGATCGGGAGTCCCAGGATCTGGACGATGGACACCGAGGACGAGCGTAGCGACAGTCGCGCGTTGGTACCATCCCCACCATGGACACGGTCCCGACCACCGACCGCGCGGCGCGCGATCCGACCCGCGACGACGCGTGGCGCCTGTTGTGCGAATGGACGGCCAGTCCCTCGCTGCGCAAGCACGGCCTGGCCGTGGAGGCGGCCGTGGCCTGGTACGGCGAACAGCGCTACGGCGTGCGCGGTGCGGAGCTCGAGTGGTGGCGCACGGCCGGCCTGCTCCATGACTTCGACTACGAGCGCTATCCCGCGACCCACCCGGTGCAGGGTGCGGAGGCCCTGCGACAGCTGGGCTACCCCGAGCCGATCGTCGAGGCCGTGCTGGGCCACGGCGACCACACCGGCGTCCAGCGCACCAGCGACCTGGCGCACGTCGTCTACGCCTGTGACGAGATGGCCGGTTTCGTCATCGCGGTGACCTACGTGCGGCCCAATCGCTCCCTTGACGAGGTCGACGTGCGCGCCGTCCTCAAGAAGATGCATGACAAGGGGTTCGCCCGGCAGGTCCCGCGCGACCAGCTGCAGCGCGGCGCGGAGGAGCTCGGCGTGCCGCTGGAGGAGCACGTGGCCAACGTCATCACCGGCCTGACGGCCGCCCGCGCCAGCCTCGGCCTGTGACGCACGCGGCCGGCTCCACCACGAGCAGGCCGCACCCGGCGGCCCGGCCCTGCTCGGCCGCGCTGAAGGCCTCGCGCACGAACGGCGATGGCGCACCCGGGTCGTACACGAGGTAAAGGTCGCGCCGCGGGCGGGTCCAGGCGACATAGGCCAGCCGGCGCTCCTCCTCCAGGGCGCGGCGCGCATCCGGTGCCTCTTCGAGGTTGCGCCGGCTGGGGAACCGACCCTCATCGAGGCCGACACAGGCCACGACCTCGAACTCCAGCCCCTTCGTGGCATGGATCGTACTCAGGACCAGCGCGGCATCGGCCCGCCGCAGCCGGTCGCGACGTACGGCGGCGGCCCGGAGGGGCTCCACCAGCGATCCCGTCGGTGGCAGCCCGTGGGGGGTGGCCAGGCGGGCCCGCCACGCTCGGGCGGACGTGCCGTCGGCGGGGTCGAAGTGCAGCCCATCATCCTCGGCCCGATACGGCAGCGACAGCTCCACGGCCACGGCCGCGAAGGGCGCCAGCTCGGCATTGGTGCGCGCGAGGACGGCATGGGTGCCCGGCATTCGGGCGTCGGCGACGTCCGGCGCCCAGCGCCGCAGGAGGGCGCGGGCACGAGCCACGTCGTCGCCCGGGTCGGCCGCCAGGATCAACCGGCCCGTCGCCCCCTGCCGGGGCACCACGGTCTTGGCCAGGCGCTCGCGGTTGCGGCCGATGAGCCCCACCGCCCGTTCGACAACCGCCGGCGGGTTGCGGTAGTTGGTGCGCAGGTCGACGCGCCGCACGCCGGGCAAGCTGCGCGCGAGCCCGATCATGCGGCGGGCATCCGCCAGCCGCCACGCGTAGATGGTCTGGTCGTCGTCGCCCACGGCGAAGAGGTCCCTCCGGCTCAGCGTGAGCAGGCGCGCCAGGCGCCACTGGGCGAGGTCGAGATCCTGCACCTCGTCCACCAGCAGCACGCCACAGCGCCGCTGCCACGTCGCCAGCAGCGAAGGTCGGGTCACCAGGAGCTCGATGGCGCCGGCGACCAGGTCATCCGCATCCAGCGCGCCGGTCCTCGCCAGCGCCGCCTGGTACGTCGCCAGCAGGGGTGATGGGGGACCGGCGCGCGGCTCGAGCTTGAGGCGGGACAGCTGGTCGTCCAGGCGGCGCACGGTGGCAGGCCCCAGGTGGCCGCCGCTCAGCTCGCGCAGCAGCGCCGGCCGGTCGACCAGCGGTTCGACCGGCCGCCCCGCGGCCGCCAGGATCTCCCGGCCCAGGGCGTGGAAGGTGCGCACGCGTACGGCATCGGGCGGCAGGCCACGTGCCTCGAGGACCGGGACCAGCCGCTCGCGCAGGACGCCCGCCGCCCGGCGATTGAAGGTCAGCGCGCACATCACTTCCGCCGGTGTGCCCTGCGCCAGGCGCCAGGCCACGCGCGCGACCAGCGTGGTGGTCTTACCGCTGCCGGCCGGCGCCACGCACAGGGTCGGTCCGGGCGGCGCGGTGACCGCCGCCAGCTGGTCCGGGGACAGGGCCGAGAGGAGAGGGTCGAGCGCGCTTGCAGCCGGCACGGGCCCATCCTGGCCAGGCGCGCTTGGCCAGCGCTTACCCGGTCCTGCCGCGCCGGCCCGTCGAGGGCCAGGCCTGCCCTGCCGGGTAGAATCGATGCGATGCCCGGCGTCGGAACGGCCCACGGAGCGAGGCGCGTCGCGAGGCTCGCCCTCGCGACCGGCGTCGTCCTGGCCATGGCGTGGCACGTGGCGGCGGTCGCGGCCGCCACCAGCGGTCCGCCGACCCTGACGCTCAGCGCCTCGACCTGCCTGCCGGGGGACACGCTGACGGTCAAGGCGACCGGCCTCGGCGGGCCCGGCGGCTATCCGATCCTGCTGGCGGCGCCGGGCGTGAGCGTCACGCTCGGCCAGGCCACGGCCAACGCGGCCGGTTCGTTCACGACCAAGGTGACCATCCCGGCCGCTACGGCCGATGGCGACTACCAGGTCAGCACGTTCGACACGGCCGAGGAGCTGGTCACGGCACCGCTGCACGTGGGCCCGCCGGATACCCCGGGCCCGGCCACGACACCGCCCGACGAGGCGACCGACACCTCCGGTGACATCGCCACCGACGAGGGCGCCGACCTGCCGACCGACACCCCGGCGCCGTCGGACCCGTACCCCGTGCCGGAGGGGGCACGCGACATCGCCTTCGTGCTGCTGGTGGTCGGCAGCCTGGCCGTGGCCGCCTGGGGCTTCGGCAGCGGCCGGGTGCGATGAGCGGCCCCGGCGCCGCCCTGGCCACGACCCTGGCCAAGCTGCCGGAGCACCCCGGCGTGTACCTCATGCGCGACCGGCGCGGGACCGTGCTCTACGTGGGCAAGGCGCAGAGCCTGCGCCAGCGCGTGCGCAGCTACTGGCAGCGGCACGGCGCGGCCGAACCGCCGCTACGCATCGAGTCCGCGCTCGATCGGGTGGCCGATGTCGAGTACACCCTGACCGACACGGTCAGCGAGGCGCTGCTCCTGGAAGCCAACCTCATCAAGCGCTACCAGCCGCGCTTCAACGTGCGCCTCAAGGACGACAAGAGCTACCCCTTCATCAAGGTCACCCTGGGCGACGATTTCCCGCGCGTCGAGCGCACCCGCAAGCTGCCCGCCGACGGCAGCCGCTACTTCGGCCCGTACGCCTCGGCCAGCAGCGTGGACGAGGCCATGAACCTCATCCGCCGCCTCTTCCCGTTCCGGACCTGCACCATCGACATCCACGCCGGCCAGCGCGCCCTGGCCCGGCCCTGCTTGCTGTACCACATCAAGCGCTGCCAGGGCCCCTGCATCGAGGCCGTCTCGCGCGAGGACTACGGACGCGACATCGAGCAGGTGATGCTCTTCCTCGAGGGGCGCCAGGAGGTGCTGGCGCGGGCCCTGCGGCACGAGATGGCCGGCGCGAGCGCCGCGCTGCAGTACGAGCGCGCGGCCGCCGTGCGCGACAAGCTGCGCGCCATCGAGCGCACCATGGAGAGCCAGAAGATGGCCGCCCGCAGTGATGCCGAGGCCGACCTGCTGGGCATGGCGCGGCAGGGCAACGAGGCGGCCGTGCAACTCTTCGTCGTGCGCGAAGGCAAGCTCGTGGGCCGTGACGTGTTCATCCTGGCCGACGTCGCGGGCGAGACCGATGCCACGGTGGTCGGCGCCTTCATCAAGCAGTACTACGCCACCGCCGGTTCGGTCCCACGACGCGTCTTGGCGCCCGTGGCACCAGCCGAGGCGGAGGAACTGGCCACGCTGCTGGGCGAGCGCCGGGGTGGGCGGGTCTTGCTGGCCGTGCCACGACGCGGCCGCAACCACCAGCTGCTCGCCCTGGCCGCGCGCAACGCGGCGGAGACGCTCGCCCGCGAACAGGCGCGCTGGCTGGCCGACGAGGGCAAGACGCTGGCGGCGCTGGAGGAGCTGGCCGACGCGCTCGGCCTGGCGGCACCAGCCGCGCGCATCGAGTGCTACGACATCAGCACCATCCAGGGCACCAACACGGTCGGCAGCATGGTCGTCTTCGAGGACGGCCGGCCGCGATCCGGGGAGTACCGCCGGTTCCGCGTTCGCTCCGTCCAGGGGCCGGACGATTTCGCCAGCCACCAGGAGGTCCTCCGGCGCCGCTTCGGGCGCGTGCTGCGCACGGAGGAAGGGGCCGCCGAGGAGGCGCGCTGGCGCCTGCCCGACCTCGTCATCATCGATGGCGGGAAGGGCCAGGTAAGCGCCGCCCGGGAGGTCCTCGACGCGCTGGGCCTGCACGACCTCCCGCTGGCTGGCCTGGCCAAGGAGCGCGAGGAGCTGTTCCTGCCCGGGCGATCGGCGCCCATCGTGCTGCCCGCCAGCTCGCCGGCCCTCTACCTCGTCCAGCGGTTGCGCGACGAGGCGCACCGCTTCGCGATCACCTACCACCGCCAGCTGCGCGCCAAGGCGCAGGTGCGTTCCGTGCTGGACGAGCTGCCCGGCGTCGGACCGTCGCGCAAGCGCCAGCTGCTGCGCGTCTTCGGCTCGGCGCGCGGGATCCGGGCGGCCACGGTGAGCGAGGTGGCAGCCGTGCCGGGCATCGGGCCGCGGCTCGCCGAGCGCATCAAGGCCACGCTGGACGCCTGAGCGGGCCGGCCCTGATATAGTCCCGGCCGATGCGCCGGCTCTTCCCCTTCCTCATCGTGGCCGTTGGTCTGGCTGCGCTCGTCATCTGTTTCGTGCCCAACCTGACCCGTCCCGGCCTGGACGGCCCCGTCGCCATCGAGACCCGCCTGGGCCTTGACCTGCAGGGTGGCATCTCGGTCGAGTACCAGGCGGTGACGACCAACGGCCAGGCGCCCAGCGCCGGGGACATGGCCACCATCAAGACGATCATCGAGAACCGGGTCAACGCCACCGGTGTGTCCGAGCCGGTCGTCCAGGTCATCGGCACCGACAAGATCATCGTCGAGGTGCCCGGGGCGGCCAACGCGGACGAGATCCGCAAGCTGGTGGGCACGACCGGTCGCCTCGACTTCGTGGCGCTGCCGCCCGACGTCTATGGCACGGGGACGAGCGTCGGCTCGCAGGCCGTGCCGGCGGTGGGCTCACCGATCGATCCGAGCCTGCCGGTCATGTTCAGCGGGGACCAGATCGACCCCAGCGGGGTCGCGCCGGCCCTCGACCCGACGACCGGCCAGCACGTCGTCCAGTTCAAGCTCAAGTCGGATGCCGCGGCCAAGTTCGCGACCTACACCGCCTCCAGCATCGGCAACTACTTCGCCATCGTGCTGGACGGCAACGTGGTCTCCGCGCCGGTCATCCAGAGCGCCATCCCCAATGGGTCGGGCCAGATCACCGGCAGCTTCACGACCCAGGACATGAACAACCTGGTGACCGTGCTCAAGTACGGGGCCCTGCCCGTCCAGCTCACGGAGATCAGCGAGTCGCAGGTCAGTGCCACGCTGGGCGCCGACTTCCTGCGGCAGACGCTGCTGGCCGGCGCCATCGGCATCCTGCTGGTGTTCCTCTTCATGCTTGTCTACTACCGCCTGCCGGGCGTCGTCGCCTGCATCGCGCTGATCTACTACGCCCTCGTCGTGTATGCCCTCTTCCGCCTCATACCGGTCACCCTGACGCTGGCCGGCATCGCCGGCTTCGTCCTCTCGGTGGGCATGGCGGTCGACGCCAACATCCTGATCTTCGAGCGCACCAAGGAGGAGCTGCGGGCCGGCAAGCCGGTCCAGCAGGCGGTGGAGGCCGGTTTCAACCGGGCCTGGAACTCCATCCTCGACTCCAACGTCTCGAGCCTCATCACGGCCAGCATCCTGTACCTGGCCGGGTCGTCCACCATCAAGGGGTTCGCGCTGGTCCTGATCATCGGCGTGTTGACCTCGATGTTCACCGCCGTCGCCCTCAGCCGGACGGTGCTGCGGTGGCTGGTGCGCCAACCCTGGTCGCGCCAGGCGCGCTTCTTCGGCGTCACCGACGAGGAGTTCGTGACCACCAGCCCCGTGCGCCGGGCCCGCCCGGCTGGCGCGCGTGTTTGACCTGATCGGCAAGCGCCGCTGGTTCTTCATCTTCAGCGGGCTGAT
>JBIOID010000009.1:0-18989 GCA_044449585.1 Candidatus Limnocylindrales bacterium | reverse complement strand
TCGGTACACCAACGCTCGAGCCGACATCGACGCCCGAACCGGTTCCGCCCGGCCCCACATTGACCTTCAGCGGATCGACCAGCAAGAGGACCGAGGCGTTCTCCGTCGCGGGCACGCTCCGCATCGCCTACTCGGTGGCGTCCCAGTCCAGGTTCATCGTCAACCTCGACAGTCCCGACGGCACGACGATGACCTCGGTGGCGAACCTCATCGGCTCCGGCAAGGTCACGACCTGGGTGTACGGCGCCACCGGGCCCGTCTACCTCGATGTGATCGCCGGTGGGCCGTGGAAGATCACCGTCACCGAGGCCGAGCCCGAGTCGAGTCTCCCGCCGCAGAGGTTCAGCGGTGCCACCGACGTGACCACCGCCCCGGTCACGTTCGTGGGCGGCGAGACGGTCACCTGGAGCTTCAAGGGCGATGGCACCTTCATCGTCGACCTCATCGACCCGAGTGACGGGTCGCTCGTCGACAACGTCGTCAACACCATCGGCCGCGGGTCCGATAGCACCCAGGTCACCGATGCCGGGGAGTACGCGCTGGACGTGACCGCCAACGGAGCATGGACGATCTCGGCGACGCCTTAGCGTCAGGATGGTCGGGGCGGCAGCTCCTTGGCGGTCGGCACGCGCCAGTCGCTCCTGTCTGGGCGACCGGGCGCATCACGCAGGGATCACCCATGGACTGCGCGTCGCCGAAGGCGGGTATGGGCTGGCCACGCCCATGCCGCACGGCCTAGTCGTCGTGCTGGCGCGGGCCGCCCTCCGGCTGGCTGGCGATGAACGGCCCACGCTGCGTCTCGCGTTCATCGCGGCGATCGGGATAGCAGCGCTCATGGTAGGTCTGCCCCGGATGGCCGCGGCGCATCGCCCTGGCCTCGGTCCAGACGACCGTCTCGCCGTCCACCAGCTCGCGCCCGCATCGGTCGCAGTACGCCACGCGACTCACGGTTGCGATGGTACCCGCCCGGTAGCTCCGACGGTGTGGGAGGCGGCGGACGCTATCGGCCTCCCTGTTCGCCGGTGTGAAATGCGCCCATCAGCGCATGGACCGCGCTCAGGACGAGCACCAGCGCGACCACCAACCCGAACAGACCATCAGGCGCCATCGTGGGCTGCCTTTCGCGCGGGTCGATCGCAGACGGTGACCCGCGGCGGCCGAAGCCCGCTGCGTGGGTCTCCGTTCCGGCCACCCACGTCTGCCCATCATGGTCGCCCCTTCGCGCCGCGGGCGGAAGGGCCGAACGGGTGGCCGTGACGGGCATTCCGTCACCAACGCAGCATCGGCGAGTTCACGGCGTCGAGCGCAGGCGCGGACGGGTCGCCGCAAAGATGGCCATCGAGCCGATGGTCTCGAGATCGACCTGCTCGAACGAGGCCGCCAGGATGCCACGAAGCCCCTCCTCGCGGTCATCGAGGTTGTCGAACGCGCCGCGTCGGTTGAAGGCGTCGAGCACCCGACGCGACAGCCAGGTCTGCGGTCCCGCCGTCCCCAGGACGGTCGCGCCGAAGAGCACGCCCTCCGGGGCGAGGACGGCGGCCACGTTGGCCACGGCGGAGTTCTTGCGCCAGAGTGGTCCGGGGAGGCAATGGATCACCAGGTGCAGCGCGGCGCTGTCGAACGGTCCATCGACCGGCAGCGGCTTGAGGACATCGGCCTGGATGGCCGTGACGTCCAGGCGACGGAGGCGCCGGGAAGCATGCTCGAGCACCGTCGCGTTGGGGTCGAGGATCGTCACCGGGCTGCGGTCAGGAAGGCCGGCGTGGGCGAGGAAGTAGCCCGTGCCGGGCCCCACATCGAGATGCCGGTCGCGGATGTGCTGGCGGTAGCCCTGGACCAGCCGGGTCGAGGGGCACCGCCAGACGAACCGTGCGATCGGGCCGAGGACCAGGGGGTCGTACAGCTCGAGGAGCGGCCGCGTGTAGTCGCGCTGGCCTCGATAGGCGGGGTCGTCACGATCCATCGCGGCTAGCCCGAACGGTCAGTCAGCCTGCTCGATGCCGTCGCGGAAAGCCGACCGTCGGGCGCCGAGGTTGCCGAGGAAGAAGGCAAGGACGGTCACCAGGAAGAGCTGCCCCGTGATCCCTTCGGTCGCCGCGAGCATCCGGGCTGCGTCCGCGTGTGGCGTGAGATCGCCGTAGCCGACCGTCGCGAGCGTGATGTAACTGAAATAGACGAAGTCGGCGCCCCCGGCGGTGGTCGTCTGGACGAAGAACGGCCCCGCCGCGTCATTCACGAAGGCGAAGACGTAGACGAAGAACAGGCCGATGAGCAGGTACAGGCACAGGCCGCCGAGGACCGTGTGGACGGTGATCACCGGCTGACGGAGGAGCCGGCGGGCGATCACGATGGGCGCCGCGATGGCAAGGGCGGCCCCGGTGGCGTTGACCAGGATCGATACGCGCCCCATGTCGCCGGCGACGACTGCCGTCGCCGCCAGGACCACCGCGAGCAGCGCCGCCACCCGCACAAGGCGGACGATCGTCGGGCGCGCGTCGGCGGCCGTGAACACGAAGGCGAGTGTCGCCGCGCCCAGGGCGGTCGAGAGCACCCCGGCCCAGCCGGCCGTCAGGCCGGAGCAGTCGACGACCACCGTCAGCGCGATCAGGAGCAGCACCACGCCGAATCGGTCGACGCGACCGGCAGGGGTCCAGATCGTGGCGTCGGGCCGAGCGGGACGTGCGCTCGCGGCATCGGTCCCGCCCGCGTCGCCGCTGACCGGTTCAGGCTGATTCGACATCGGCACGCTCCCGCTCGTAGTTCCCGGGCTGGTCGCCGGGTCGCCGCGAGTGTATGCAACACGCCGCGCGGTCGGAACCTCGTCAGCCCTCGCGCCCGGCCCGGTGCCTTGATGCACCATCGCAAGGTGGACGGCAAACCCGGTGCGCTACAACATCAGCAGGGCCCCCGCGGGACCCGGGCTCCCCGGTGTGACAGCTACCTGCGGGGGCCTCCAGCTGCCCGTCAGGCGCGGCGGAGCAGCCCGCCGAGGCCCTTGCGCGAGTCGGCCTGCGGGGCGGCCTCACGACGCGGCGCGCCCACCAGCAGCTGGGCCAGCTTGCCGAGCGCCTCGGCCGCCTGGCTATGCGGTGCACCGCGCACCACGGGGATGCCCTCGTTGACGGCTTTGAGGTGCACCAGCGGGTCGTGCGGCAACTCGATCGCGATGCGCGCGCCGAGCGTGTTCTCGACGTCCTTGATCTTGAGCAGCTCGCGCGCGAACAGGTGGTTGATGACGAAGGTGGTCTTGGTGCCGACGCCGCCGACATCGGCCAGCACCTCGAGCAGCGAGAGGAGCGCCTTGATGGCGGCGATCTCCGGGTAGAAGACGAAGACCACGTCGTCCGCCTCCTCCAGGATGGTCAGGCAGCGCTCGTCGAGCATGGATCCCGCGTCGACCACGACCACGTCGTACAGGCCGCGCGCGCCGCGCAGCATCTGGCCGAGATCGGGCGCCGTCACCAGCTCGCCCTGGTCCGGCCGTGGCGGCCCACAGTAGACGGCCAGCCCGGAAGCGTGGCGTTCGGCGTAGGAGCGCATCAGCTCCGGCTCGGCCAGCGCCTGGCTGTCGCGACACAGCTCGACGACCGTGCTGCGCGGGCGGAGGTCCAGGTGGGTCGCCACCTGGCCCCACTGGAGGTCCAGGTCGAACAGCGCCACGCGCTCGGGTCGCTGGGCGGCCAGCGCCACGGCGATGTTGACGGCGACCGTGGTGGTGCCCACGCCGCCCTTCGGGCTGAAGAAGGCAAGCATCTTGCGGGTGGCCGGGATGGGCCCGCCCGGGACGCCCACCGGGGTCAGGTCGCGGGCGTGCTGGAAGCGCACCAGCAGCGCCTCGACGCGAGCTTCCAGCTCGCGCCCGTCGAACGGCTTGACCATGACCTCGTCGGCGCCCGACTCAAGGAAGCCGACCCGTTCCTCGACGTCATCGGTCTGCGCGATGCACAGCACGGGCACGCGACTGAGGGCCGGCGTCGCCCGCAGATCGTGGCACACCTCGCGCGCCGATCGGGGTCCCGTCACCGTGTCGACGATGACCAGCGCCTGGCCGGCGGCCTGCCGGAACACCTCGTCGGGATCGGCCGTGGCGCTGACCTGATAGCCCACGCCGGCCAGACTGGCACGGATCGTCTCCACGAACGACGGGTCGCTCGCGAGGAGCAGAACGGAGCTGGCCGGCAAGTGGCGCGTACCTCGGATGACGCGTGGTGGGGACCGCGCCGGGAGTCTAGCAGACGGTCCGTGCTAGACTCGGGCGGCCCTTTCAGTCCGGCCGTCCAGCGTTTCGATGCGGCGAGTCGGGCACTCCCCAAGCGGAAGGAGACCTACGGCCATGCGCCGGTATGAACTCATGCTCGTCCTGCGACCTGACCTGGCGGACGATCGCAGCCAGGCGATCCTCGACCGGGCCACGCGCTCCATCGCCGGCTCCGGCGGCCAGATCGTCAAGGTCAGCCCGTGGGGTCGCCGCCGATTGGCCTACGCCATCGGACCCTACCGCGAAGGCTCGTATCACATCGTCGTGTTCGACTCGCCGCCCGATGGCGTGGCCGCGCTGGAACGGGACCTGGCCATCAGCGAAGAGGTCATGCGCCACCTGGTGACCCGCGTCGAACGGCCCACCGCCGCCCGCCGCGCGGCCGGACCGGCCGATGGCGAGGCCGACGCCGATCTGCCTGCGCCGCCGGAGGACGAGCCCGTGCCCGACGGCGAGTTCATCGACGAATCGGAGAGCGAGGCGGCTCCGGCCGCCATCGACTGACCGCCCCCGCCGCCCCTGAGGAGCCAACCATGTCGCTCAACAAATGCATGATCATCGGCAACCTCGGACGCGACCCGGAGATGCGCTACACCGCCAGCGGCGTCGCCGTGACCCAGTTCAGCGTGGCCGTGAACCGCAACAGTCGCGACGAATCGGGCGAGTGGAAGGAAGAGACGGAGTGGTTCCGCGTCGTCATCTTCCGTGAGCCGGCCGAGCGTGCCGCCGAGCGGCTGCGCAAGGGCAGCAAGGTGTACGTCGAAGGGCGCATCCAGACCCGCCAGTACGAGAAGGAGGGCCAGACGCGCTACATCACCGAGTTGCTGGCCGAGCGCGCCGTGCCCCTCGAACCGCGCGGCCGGAGCGAAGGCGAGGAGTTCCCCGACGACGCGGCGCCGGGTGCGCGGCCAGCCCGACCGGCGGCCACCCCTGGCCCCGCCGCCGCACCGCCCGGTCGCCCGCCGGAGAGCGGCCTGGGCGACGACGACCTGGACAGCATCCCCTTCTAGGCCCGACCAGCCAGCACAGCGAGGATCCCGAGCATGCCCACCCCGCGCGCCAAGAAGCGTGACGAGTACTACCGCGACCGACGCCGCCGCAAGGTCTGCGCATTCTGTGCCGACAAGACGGTCCAGATCGATTACAAGGAGGTCAACCGCCTCCGCCGCTACCTCTCCGAGCGAGCCAAGATCGAGCCGCGCCGCAAGACAGGTACGTGCGCCGAGCACCAGCGTCAGCTCTCGGTCGCCCTGAAGCGGGCGCGCCACGTGGCGCTCCTGCCGTACGCGCCCCAGCACCTGCGGCCCTGAGCCCCGCGTCTCGCCCGCGCTGAAGCGCGGCAGGGCAGATGGTCGACCTGTTCCTGCTGTTCATCGCCTTCGCCACCATCCTGGTCGGCGCCGAGCTCTTCACCAACGGCGTCGAGTGGGCCGGCCAGCGGCTGGACCTCTCGGAAGGGGCCGTCGGCAGCGTGCTGGCAGCGGTCGGGACCGCGCTCCCCGAGACCGCCGTCCCGGCGGTGGCCATCATCATGGGCGGCGGCGGGCACGCGTCCGATGAGATCGGCATCGGGGCCATCCTGGGGGCGCCGTTCATGCTGGCCACGCTGGCCCTCGGCGTGGTCGGCCTGACGGTCATCTCCCAACGGGCGTTGCGCTCGAACGGCGAACGCGTCGATGCCGCCCCGGCACCACTCCGGCTCGACATCATCGTGTTCGCTGGCGCCTACAGCCTGGCCGTCGCGGCGGCCTTCGTCCCGGTCAGCTTCAGCTGGGTCCGCCCGCTGGTGGCCCTGATCCTCATCGCCACCTATGCCCTGTACGTCCGCGCCCACCTGCGCGAGGACCGGACGGAGGGCGGCTCGCCGCGACCGCTGCGCCTGCACCCGCTGGATCGGGAGCACTATCGCGCCGCGCCCCGTCGGCCGCGTTCGCGGTTGATCGCGCTCCAGGTGGCGATCGGGCTGGGCGCCATCATGGCCGGCGCGATCCTCTTCGTGCAGGCCGTGCAGGAGGGCGCCGCCCGGCTCGGCATCGCGCCCGTCATCCTTGCCCTCGTCATCTCCCCCATCGCCACTGAACTGCCGGAGGCGACCAACGGCTTTCTGTGGGTCCGTCGCCAGAAGGACACCCTGGCCCTTGGCAACATCACCGGGGCGATGGTCTTCCAGGCCTGCATCCCGACCGTCCTCGGCCTGCTGCTGGTGCCGGCCGCCTGGGCGTTCACCTTCGAGACGGCGGTCCCGTTCGCATCGGTCGGACTGGCCTTCGCCTCGCTCGTGACCATCTTCTGGCCGCTGCTGCGGGGCCGCGCGCTGACCGCGCGCCGACTGCTGGTGGGCGGCGGCTACTACGTTCTCTTCCTGGTCCTGGTGGGCCTCAGCCTGGCCGGGGTCGTCTAGGTCGAGCCCCGCGGCCGGACCGGTCGGCTGGCTTATACTCGGGCGCATGTTGACCCAGAAGCCTGCTGCGGCCGCGGAACAGCGACCCTCCCCTAAGGTCGTGGAGTGCTACTTCGAGGGCGCCTTCACGCCCCTGGCCGAGGCCAAGGTGGGCGTCATGACCCACGCCTTCATGTACGGCACGGCCTGCTTCGAGGGCGTCCGCGCCTACTGGAATGTGGACCAGGGCCAGCTCTATGTGCTCAAGGCGCACGAGCATTACCAGCGCCTGCGGGCGTCGGCGCGCGTGCTGCTGATGGACGTGCCCCACCCGGTCGACGAGCTGGTGGCGCTGACGGTGGAGCTGCTGCGGCGCAACGACTTCCGCGAGGACGCCTACATCCGGCCCTCGGTCTACAAGTCGAGCCAGGTCATCGGCGTGCGCCTGCACGACCTGGAGCACCGCTTCATGATCATCTCGATCCCGTTCGGCGACTACATCGACACCGAGCACGGCATCAGCGCCATGACCACCTCGTGGCGGCGCACCTCCGACGTGTCGATCCCGGCCCGCTCCAAGATCACCGGCGCATACGCCAACAGCGCCTTCAGCAAGACCGACGCCAACTTGAACGGCCACGACGAGGCGATCGTGCTGACCGCCGACGGCCACGCCTCGGAGGGCAGCGCGGAGAACCTCTTCCTGGTGCGCGACGGCCGGCTGATCACGCCGCCCGTGACCGACGACATCCTCGAGGGCGTCACCCGGGCCGCCCTGATGGTCCTCGCCCGCCAGGAGATGGGCCTCGAGACCGAGATCCGCTCGGTCGACCGCAGTGAGCTCTACGTGGCCGACGAGGTCTTCCTGTGCGGTACCGGGGCGCAGGTCTCGGCGGTCACCAGGATCGACCATCGGGCGGTCGGTGAAGGCACACCCGGGCCGATCACGCAACGCCTGATGGGCCTCTACTTCGACGCCGTGCGCGGCCGCCTGCCGGCCTACGCGGACTGGCTGACGCCCGTCTACTGACGCGACGGCCGGTCGGCCGCCGGGCGGGCCGGATCAGCCGCTGGGGGTCCTGAAGCTCGGCGTGGCCGCGCCCGTCTCGATGAGGATGAAGTCCTGGGTCGTGATCGACGGGTCGTCCTTGAGCACGACGGTCACGCCGAACTGGGCCTGCAGCAGCTGGATCGTCTCCGGCAGGTCGGCCTCCGCCCCGTTGTAGACGGTGATGATCGTCTGCGGGTTGGTGAGCGACGTGGCGTGTCCGCCGTTGATCGTCGACACCTCGGCGTCAAGGCCCTGGTACTGCAACCAGCCGACCACGTTGCCGGCTGCGGCCAGGTTGGTCGTCCCGTTGAGGACGTCGACCGTGGCGCCTTCCGCCTCCACCTTCTGACGCGAGGCAGCCAGCGCGGGTGAGACCGTGAAGGCGTCCTTCACGGCCGCCCGGATCGGGGCGACCTTGGCGGTCAGCGAGTAGTAGCAGGAGGCCGCCGGGTTGTTGCACTCGACCGCGAACTTGGGCGGCGTGAAGACCAGCGAGCGCAGGTTGTTCAGGTCGAGTTGCTCGCCCAGGCTGACCAGGCTGGGGAACAGGCTGGACGGGATGTCGGTGTGCACGGCACCCTTGAGGTCGGTCACCAGGGCCTCGAGCGTGTTGAAGTCGAGGAGGCTCGACAGATCCATCTGCTGGCGGACCGACAGGATCACGCGCTGCTGCCGCTGGGAGCGGTCGAAGTCGCTGCTCGCGTGCCGGGCCCGAGCGTAGACCAGCGCCTGCTGGCCGGTCATGTGCTGGATACCTGGCGCGATGTAGATGTTCTGGTCTCGCCCGCCGGGCTGCGGGTCGGCGTTGTCGGTGACCGGCAGCTGCACGTCGACGGTCACGCCGCCGAGCGTGTCGATGATCTTCTGGAAGCCCTGGAAGTTGACCGCCACGTAGTACTGGATGTTGAGCTGGTAGAGCGCACCGAGCGCGCCCTTGAGCGCCTGCATGCCGCGGTTGTAGGCGCTGCCCGGGAACGGGAAGAGGCCGGGCGAATTGGCCGCCCGCGCCCACAGGCTGTTGATCTTGCCCGGGTACAGGCCGCTGGCGTAGTAGGCGTGGGCCGGCCATGAGGCGGGCAGCGGCACGCCCTCCGTGTCGCGCGGCAGGCTGAACATGCCGACCTGCTTGGTGACCGGATCGATGCTGGCGACGATCATCGTGTCCGTGTTGAAGCTGGAGTCGCCGGGCCGCTGGTCGCTGCCCACGAGCAGGATGTTCAGACGGCCGGTGCCGTTCCACTGGGGCAGCGGCGCAGCCGTGGCCGTCGAGCCGGGTGTCCCGGTGGCGCCCAGCGTGTCGGTCGCGCCGCTCGTGTCGGTCGCGCCGCTCGTGTCGGTCGGCCCCGGTGCGGAAGACGGCTCACCCGAATCGCTCGTGAGCCCGTTCAGCGCGTCGATGGCCAGCAGGTTGTAGCGCGCCACGCCGACATGGAGGAGGGGCGTCACGGCCAGCACGAGGAGCAGCCCGAGGATGCCCAGCGGCCGCAGGCTGGGCGACCGGCGGCGTGGTCCGTCGCTCGCCGTGCCCAGGCTGGCGAGGCGGTAGGCGTCGACGATGGCCACCGCGCGATACACCAGCAGCAGGACGTTGAGCACGAGGACGACCGTCAGCACCTGCGTGCTGGCCAGCTGCGACAGCAGCCACTCCCGGCTCGCCCGGTTGACCAGGATGCCCCCCAGGAGGGCCAGCGACAGGATCAGGGGCGCCGCGAACAGGACGGCCCGCAGGCGGTAGCCGGCGTAGGCCTGGCCGAGCCCGGGGACGAGGAAGGACAGGAACGCGGCCACGAACGGGGAACGCGCGCCCGACGGCTGCGGCGGCTGGGGCTGCATCGCGCCGATGATAGGGCCTCTGCCGGAGAAGGCTCGGCCGGCGAGGCGGCAGGCTCCGCTAGACTTGACCCCGATGCCCGCCGACCACCCCTTCCGGACCGTCGCGGCGGTCCCGGATCTGCCCGCGCTGGAGCACCGCATCCTCGACCTGTGGCGCGAGCGCCAGGCGTTCGCCCGGCTGCGCGCCCAGAACGCCGGCGGCCCGACCTGGTCGTTCCTCGACGGCCCTATCACGGCCAACAACCCGATGGGCGTGCACCACGCGTGGGGCCGCGCCTACAAGGACGTCTTCCAGCGCTTCCACGCCATGCTCGGCCAGGACCAGCGCTGGCAGAACGGCTTCGACTGCCAGGGCCTCTGGGTGGAGGTCAACGTCGAGCGCGAGCTGGGCTTCACCAGCAAGCGGGATATCGAGCAGTACGGCATCGGGCCCTTCGTCAACCTGTGCAAGCAACGCGTGCTCGGCTTTGCCGCGCGCATGACCGAGCAGTCGATCCGGCTGGGCATGTGGATGGACTGGAACGACCCGGCCGAGCTGCGCCGCCTGGCCGCGCTGCTGGGCGCCGATCCCGCCCAGCCGGTGACCGTCGAGGGTCCCGCCGGGCCGGTCACAGACAGCGTCGAGATGGTCGTCGGACGGCTCGGCATGCCGGACCTGGGGGGCTCGTACTTCACCTTCAGCAACGAGAACAACGACCTCATCTGGGGGTTCCTCGCCGAGTGCCACCGGCGGGGCTGGCTGTACAAGGGGCACGACACGATGCCGTGGTGCGCCCGCTGCGGTACCGGCATCTCGCAGATGGAGATGAACGAGGGTTACCAGGATCGCGAGGACCCCGGTCTCACGGTGCGCTACCCGCTGATCGACCGGCCGGGGGAGGTGCTCCTGGTGTGGACGACCACGCCCTGGACGTTGCCCGCCAACGTGGCCGCCGCGGTCGGGCCCGCCCTCCGCTACGTCAAGGTCCGCCAGGGCGAGCAGCTGTCCTGGCTCAGCCATGGCACGCTCAAGCAGGCGCTCAGCGGGCCCTACGAGGTGCTCGAGGAAAAGGGCGGCGAGGAGCTGGTCGGCTGGCGCTACCAGGGGCTGTTCGACGACCTGCCGGCGGTGGCGCGCATCCTCGGCGGCTTCGAGCATCGCGTGGTGGCCTGGGATGAGGTCGGCGAGGCCGAGGGGAGCGGCATCGTCCACATCGCACCCGGCTGCGGGGCGGAGGACTATGCCCTGGGCAAACGACTGGGCCTGCCCATGATCGCGCCGCTCACCGAGGACGGCCTCTACCTCGACGGGTTCGCCTTCCTGAGCGGCCGCGATGTGCGCGACGTGACCGACCCGATCGTCACCCACCTGCGCGAAGCCGGGCACTTCTATCACCTGGCGCCGTACCTGCATCGGTACCCGCACTGCTGGCGCTGCAACACACCGCTCGTCTTCCGGCTGGTCGACGAGTGGTACATCGCCATGGGGCCGGTCTACGACCAGCCGCGCGAGACGCTCACGGCGGCCCAGGTCGACGCCAGCCTGCGCTACCAGATCATGGAGCAGGTCGACCGCATCACCTGGATCCCCGGCTTCGGGTACGAGCGCGAGCTGGACTGGCTGCGCAACATGCACGACTGGATGATCAGCAAGAAGCGCTACTGGGGCCTGGCGCTGCCGATCTACGAATGCGCGACCTGCGGCACGGTCGCGGTCATCAGCGGGCGCGAGGAACTGAAGTCGCGAGCGGTGGATGGCTGGGTGGCCTTCGAGGGCCACACGCCCCACCGTCCCTGGGTCGATGCCGTGACCATCGCCTGCAGCACCTGCGGCGCGACCGTGCGGCGCATCGCCGATGTGGGCAACCCCTGGCTGGACGCCGGCATCGTCCCGTTCAGCACACTCCACTTCCGCGAGGACCCGGCCTCCTGGCAGCGCTGGTTCCCGGCCGACTTCGTGACCGAGAGCTTCCCCGGGCAGTTCCGCAACTGGTTCTACTCGATGCTCGCGATGAGCACCGTCCTGCGCCGCGAGCCGCCCTTCAAGACGCTCTTCGGCTACGCCCTCGTCTTCGGGGCGGACGGGCGGCCGATGCACAAGAGCGCCGGCAACGCGATCGAGTTCGACGAGGCGGCCGAGCGCATGGGCGTGGACGTGATGCGCTGGACGTTCGCCCGGGCGCGGCCGGAGGAGAACATCGCCTTCGGCTGGGAGGTCGGCGACGAGTCGCGGCGCGAGCTGCTCGTGCTGTGGAACGTGTTCGCGTTCCTGGTGCGCTACGCCCACCAGGCCGGCTGGCTCCCGCCGGGTGGGCCGTCGCACGGCCACTCCGACACGGCGGCCCGCGACGTCCTGGACCGCTGGCTGGCCCAGCGCTCGGCCGATCTGGTGAGCGACGTCCGGGCGGCGCTGGAGGGCTACGACGCGCGCGCGGCCGCCCTCCGCCTGGGCGAGCACATCGACGACCTCTCCACGTGGTACCTGCGGCGCAGCCGGCGCCGCTTCTCGCGCCACGCGCCGGCGGCCGATCGAGCGGCCGCGTTCGGCGCGCTGCACGAGGCCCTCGTGACGACCGCCCGCGTGGCCGCCCCGCTGCTGCCCTTCCTGGCCGAGGAGCTCTACCAGGTGCTGGTGGCCGAGGTCGATCCTGGTCAGCCGCCATCCATCCACCTGACGCGGTGGCCCGAGCCGCGTCCGGCGTCCGAGGCCGACCTCGCGCTGGTCGCAGCCATGGTCACGCTGCGTCGGGCGGTCGAGCTGGCCCGCACCCTGCGTGCCCAGGCGGGGCTGCGTGTCCGCCAGCCGCTGGCCAGCGCGTCGCTCGCCCTGCCCGACGGGGTGCTCGCGACGGGCCTCGCCCCTGCCGACCAGGCCGCGCTGCTCCACCTGTTCGGGGACGAGCTGAACGTCCGCGCCGTCGAGCTGATCGGCGCCGATTCGGAGCGCCTCGATCGGCACGTCCGGCCGCTCCTGCCGGTCATCGGCAAGCGCCTCGGTCCGGCCATCCCGGCGGTCATGGCGGCCGCGCGCGAGGGGCGCTTCGAACTCCATCCCGACGGGCGCGTGACGCTCGCCGGCGTGACCCTGGCGCCCGGTGAAGTGGAGGTCCAGGCGGTGCCGCGGCCGGGCACCGCCGTGGCCCATGATCAGGGCCTGGTGGTGGTGCTCGACACGACGCTCACGCCGGACCTCGTCGCCGAGGGCGACGCGCGCGAGCTGGCCCGCGCGACGCAGGACCTGCGCCGCCAGGCGGGCCTGGACCTTGACGAGTCGATCGTCGTCCATGTGGAGGCCGACGAGGCACTCCTCCGGCGGCTGGCGCCCTACCGCGCGGCGTTCCTGGCTGATACGCTGGCCGTCGACCTGCAGGCCCGCGCGGCGTGGCCGGCCGACGGCCCCGGTGGCCAGGCCGCGACGGTCGGCCTTTCATCGGGGACGGCCCGCCTGGCCATCGAACGGGTCGGCACGCCATCGTGACGGTCCCTACCGCCCGCGACCGACGCGCCCTGCGCTGGGCCCTGTTCCTGGGCCTGGCTGGGGGCATCATCGTGGTCGACCAGGTGTCCAAGCGCTGGGTCGACGCCAACTTCTCCCTGGCCTGGCTCACCGTGCCGATCCCCGGCTACGCCCCGCCGACGCCCATCATCGGTGACCTCGTGCGCATCGCCAAGTCGTACAACGACGGCGGGCTCTTCGGCCTGTTCGGCACGGGGGCGCTGCTCCTTGCGGTGGCCAGCATGGTGGTCATCGGGCTCATCCTGTGGTTCGAGCGCCGGGCCGCGGCGGGCGGGCCGCTGCTGCTCACGATCACCCTGGGCCTGCTCCTGGGCGGCGCGGTGGGCAACCTGCTGGATCGCTTGCGCCTGGGCTACGTCATCGACTTCGTCGACATGGGCATCGGCGACCACCGCTTCTTCACCTTCAACGTCGCCGACTCGGCCATCTCGCTGGCCATCGCCGGTCTCCTGCTCCTGTCGCTCTTCGGCGATCGACTGGCGACCGCCCCGCCGGCCCGGCCCGAGACGGTCGACGGGTGATGGCCGGATCGGCCACCCTGACCGTGCCAGCCGGAGCTGCCGGCGTGCGTGCCGACCGGTTCGTGGCCGACGCGGCGGGCCTCAGCCGGGCCCGCGTCCAGCGCCTGATCGCCGGAGGCCATCTGACCCGCGACGGGCTGCCGGTGCGCGCCAACACGCTGCTCGCCGGTGGCGCCACGGTGCACCTCGAGATGCCCGATGTGCGCGCCCCGGACATCGTGGGCGAGGCGATCGCGCTGCCGGTGGTCTACGAGGACGAGGACCTGCTGGTCGTCGATAAGCCGGCCGGCCTGGTCACGCACCCCGGCCCCGGCCATCCCAGCGGCACGCTCGTGAACGCGCTGCTGGGCCGGCCGGGCGCCGTCTACGGCGGCATCGCCGGAGTCGCGCGTCCCGGCATCGTGCACCGCCTGGACCGCGACACGAGCGGCCTGCTCATGGTGGCCAAGGACGACCTGGCGCAGGCGGCCCTGATGGCCCAGCTCAAGGCCCGGCGGGTCAAGAAGACCTACCTCGCGCTGGTCAGCGGCGCGCCCCCGGCGACCGTCGGACGGATCGAGGCACCCGTCGGGCGGGATCCCCACCACCGCACCCGGATGGCCGTCGTGCCGGACGGCCGAGCGGCGACCACCGGCTATCGCGTTCGCGAGCGGTTCGACGGCTGGACGCTCCTGGAGCTCGATCTCGTGACCGGCCGGACGCACCAGATCCGGGTCCACCTCGCGGCCATCGGGCACCCCGTGGCCGGCGATCCGGTGTACGCGTCGGGGGCCGCCCGGCACGGACCCGAGGGCCTGGCGCGGCTCTTCCTGCACGCGTGGCGACTGGAGCTGGCGGCGCCCTCCGACGGCCATCTGATCCGCCTGACCGCGCCCCTGCCGCTGGAGCTGGAGCAGGTCCTGGAGCGGCTGCGGCCCGGGTCGGCGGCGTGAGCGACGGCGCCCGCCGCGTCGCCGGCGACCTGGCCGAGCCGCCGCGTGCGGGCGCGCCGGGTGCCATGCTGGTGATCATCTCGGGGCCGTCCGGCGTGGGCAAGGACACCATCATCGACGCCCTGCGCCGCTCGCCCGGCGGGCCGGCCTATCACTACGTCGTCACGTGCACCACGCGCGCCCGGCGCCAGGGCGAGGTCGACGGGGTCGACTATCGCTTCCTGAGCGAGGCGGCGTTCGCGCACCTCCGGGAAACCGGCGCGCTGCTGGAATGGGCCGAGGTGCACGGCCACTGGTATGGCACGCCGCGCGACGCGGTGCGGGCGGCCCTGCTCGATGGGCAGGATGTGATCCTCAAGATCGATGTGCAGGGTGCGGCGACGGTCAAGGCCGGCGTCCCCGAGGCCCTCCTGATCTTCCTGGTCCCGCCCTCCCTCGAGGCGCTCTTCCAGCGCCTGCGCAGTCGTGCCACGGAGCGCGCGGAGGAGCTCGAGCTACGCCAGCGCAACGCGGCCATCGAGCTCGCGCAACAGGACCACTATGACTACGTCGTAGTCAACGAGGACGGTCAGGTGGAGGCGACCGCGCGGCGCATCCAGACCATCATCAGCGGCGAGCGCGCCCTCAACGCGGGCCGTCGCATCACGGTGTGATCGCCGTCGCCGGCACAGCCTACGTCGGGGTCGCCGTCGACGCGGCCGGCGCCATCGGGCGCACGTACACCTACCTGCTGCCGCCGGCCCTCGCCGGCCTCGCGCCGGGCGAGGCGGTGATGGTCGAGTTCGGGCGCCGCCAGGCGCTCGGCGTGGTCCTCGGCCCGGCGGCCTCGCCACAGGTAGTGGCCAAGCCCATCCTGGGCCGGGTCCGATCCGATGGACCGCTGCTGCCCCCGCTCGGGCTGCGTTTCGCGGTCTGGCTGGCCGACCATTACCTCGCGCCGCCGATCATGGTCCTGCGGGCGATGTTGCCGCCGGGCCTGCTGGAGCGGCTGGACCTGGTCGCCACCCCCACCACGCGTGAGCCGGGAGCGACTCTCGCGGGTCTGCCTGCAGCGGTCATCGAGGCGCTCGTCGCGGCGGGCCGGAGCGGGGTCGCCGTCGACCGACTGGCGCCCGGCGGGGCGGACCGCGCGCCCCTCCTGCGCGCGCTGCGCCAGGCCGCCGCGGCTGGATCACTCGAGCTCGCCTGGACCCTGCGACCACCGACGGCAGGCCCACGCCTGCGGCGCATGGCCGCCCTCACCGAGGCCGGCTCTGCGGCTGCCGCCGGAGCCGACCCCAGCCGCCTCGGTCCGCGGCAGCGGGCGCTGCTGGCCGGCCTGGCCGCCGATCCGCGGTCGTCGGTCCCGGCCGCGGAACTGGGTGGGCGCCACGGCGGGAGCGCCGTCGCAAGCCTCGCGCGGCGCGGCCTCCTCGAACTGACGACCGAGGAGTCGGCGCGTCGCCCGCTGGCCGATCGCCCCACGCGCAGTCCCGCCGCCCTGCCCCGTGACGCCACCCTGTCCACGGACCAGGCCGCGGCCCTGGCCCGCATCACCGCCGCCATCGAGGGCCGGCGGTCGGTCCGGTTCCTGCTCGAGGGACCGACGGCGGCGGGCAAGACGGCCGTCCACGCCGGAGCCGTGGCGGCGGCCCTCGCCCACGGACGAGGCGCGCTCGTGCTGGTGCCGGAGATCGCCTTGGCCACGCCTCTGCTGGATCGGTTGCGCACCGATCTGGGCGTGCCCATCGCGCTCCTCCACAGTGGCCTCTCCGATGGGGAGCGAGCGGACGAGTGGCGGCGGGTGCGCGAGGGCGAGGTGGCGGTCGTCGTCGGCACCCGCACCGCCGTCCTGGCGCCGCTGGCCGACCCCGGGCTGATCATCGTCGATGAGGAGCACGACGGCGCCTACAAGGCCGACCGGACGCCGCGCTTCCAGGCGCGCGATGCCGCGCTCGCGCTGGGCGAGCTGGCCGGTGCGGTCGTCGTGCTCGCGTCGGCCACGCCCGACGTGGTGACCTGGGCAGCCGCGACCGAGGGGACGCTGACGCACCTGTCGCTGACCGGGCAGGTGGTCGGTCGCCCGCCCACCGTGCGGCTGGTCGACCTGCGCGCGGAGCTGGCCGCCGGCAACCGGTCCCTGCTGTCGCGGCCGCTCGAAGACGCCCTTACCGCGCTCGAGGCGAGCGTCGGCGAGCAGGCCATCCTCGTCCTCAACCGGCGCGGCAGCGCCTCGGTCGTGCTGTGCCGCGATTGCGGCTACGTGCAGGTCTGCCCCGATTGCCAGCGACCGCTCGTGTATCACGCGGCCGGTGCCAGCCTGCGCTGTCATCACTGCGGCGCGACGGCGCCCCTGGCGCGACGCTGCCCGGCCTGCGGTTCCCCCCGTATCCGCTATCTGGGGGCCGGCACGGAACGCCTGGAGGCGGAGGTGCGCGCCCGGTTCCCGATGCTACGGGTGGCGCGCATCGACCGCGATGTGGTCCGCCGCAAGGGGGCCGCGGAACGGATCCTCGACGCGTTCGCCGATGGCCTGGTCGACGTGCTCGTGGGCACCAGCCTGGTGACCAAGGGCCTCGACGTGCCCGGCGTCGTGCTGGTCGGCGTGGTCACGGCCCACATAGCCCTCAACCAGCCCGACGAGCGCGCGGCCGAGCGGACCAACCACCAGCTGCGCCCGGCCGTGGGACGAGCGGGGCGCGGCGAGCGACCGGGTCAGGCCATCATCCAGACGTACCAACCCGACCACCCAGTCATGCGCGCGGTGGCGACCGATGACGCGCGCGCCTTCTACGAGGCCGAACTGGCCGCTCGCCGCGCCTTCGGGTCGCCGCCCTTCGGTCGCGTCATCAAGCTGACCGTGGCGCTGGCCGATCGGGACGCGGCAGAGGGGGAGGGCCGACGGTTCGCCACGCTGCTCCGGACCCGTGTCGGCGAAGCTGCGTCGGATACGGTCGTGCTGGGCCCGGCGCCGGCGTACCTCGCGCGGCGGGCCGGACGGTGGCGTTTCCAGGTCGTGTTGCGCGGGCAGGATCCGGCGGCCATCCTGGGCGGGGATCCGGGTGCGCCATGGAGCGTCGACGTGGATCCGGACAGCCTGCTCTGACGGCCGCCTATACTCGGCACCCATGAGTCTCCGCCCCATCGTCACCCTGGGTGACGCACGGCTGCGCCGCCCCGGCGACCGCGTGCGGAGGTTCGACAAGGATCTCCACCGGCTGCTCGACGAGATGGTCGAGACGATGCGCGCGGCGCCCGGCGTGGGCATCGCCGCGCACCAGGTGGGCGTGCCGCTGCAGGTCTGCGTCATCGAGGCGGAGGGCCACCTGCACGAGCTGGTCAACCCGCGCCTGATCAGCACCAGTGGGCAACAGGACGACCTGGAGGGGTGCCTCTCGATCCCCGGCTTCTACGCCTATCGCACGCGGGCCGCGCAGGCCGTGATGGAGGCCCAGGACCGGCGGGGGCGCCGCATCCGTCTGGTCGGCACGGGCCTGCTGGCGCGGGCCATGCAGCACGAGTTCGACCCCCTGCAGGGCGAGCTGTACATCGCTCTGCTGGGGCCCGACGCGAAGCTCAACCCGACGGCCGAGCTGCAGGCGGCCGACGAGGCGGAGGCGGACGTCGGGTCCGCCCGCGACGGGGCGCTCGCGGCCGTCGAGTGACCGGGCGCGCACCCGCCGTCTTCTTCGGCAGCGGTCCTTTCGCGGTGCCCATCCTGGAGGCCCTGGCCGCCGCCCCGGAGGTGGACCGCCTGACCGTCGTCACCACGCCGCCCCGGCCGGCCGGCCGGGGCGGGCGGACCCACGCGACGCCGGTCGGCGAACGAGCGATGGCGCTGGGCCTGCCGCTGCTGGCGCCCGCGCGGCTGCGGGACGAGGCGGCGCTCGCGCCCATCCTGGCCGCCGCCTCACAGCTCGTCGTGCTGGCCGATTACGGTCGGCTGCTGCCCGCGGCGCTGGTCGAGACACCGGTCCACGGGGCACTCAACCTCCATCCCTCACTCCTGCCGCGCTGGCGCGGTGCGACGCCCGTGGCACACGCCATCGCGGCGGGCGATGACACGACCGGCGTGACCCTGATGCGCATGGATCGCGGCCTCGACACGGGGCCGCTGGTCGACCAGGTCGGCCTGCCCATCGAGCCCGACGAGACGGCGCCGCGGCTGGAGGCGCGCCTGGCCCAACTGGCGGCGACGATGCTGCGCGCCCGTCTGGGGCCCTGGCTGCGGGGCGAGCTGTCCGCACGACCCCAACCGACCGAGGGCGTGACACAGGCACCCGCCTTCGCGCGCGACGATGGGCGCCTCGATGGGACGGGCACGGCGCTCGCCGCGGCACGTCGTGTGCGCGCGCTCCAGCCCTGGCCGGGCACCTTCATCGAGACGCCGGCCGGCCGCCTCGTGCTCTGGCAGGTCCGACCCATCGACGGGCGCCCGCCGGGCAGCGTCCCCGGGACCGTCGTCGCACTCGGCGCCGGGCTGGCGCTGGTCATGGGCTCGGACTGGCTGACCCTCGAGGAGATCCAGCTGGCCGGTGG
>JBIOID010000008.1:0-19727 GCA_044449585.1 Candidatus Limnocylindrales bacterium | reverse complement strand
GGCCCGACCCAACGCGTACCATACGGAGGCACTCATCACGGGTCGGTTCCCCGGGTCGCCCCCAGCGACCGCCGTGCGGTGATCGGTCCGATTCGGCTTCGGGTCGCAGGGCCTGCTTCGCCTGCGCGTGCCCGCAGCCAGCGACGACACGGAAGGGCCTTGCCTTGGTCTTGAACGCGCGCCCGATGCGATCGACGACCCCGGCAGAGGCAGTCGCCCGCCCGGCAGAGGCCGTCGCCCGGCCGGCGCCCGCGTCCATCCTGGAGCCCGCCGAAGAGGCCCTCGAGTTCGTACGGTTCTGCCGCCGCCGGCGGCGCGTCGCCTGGCCGGAGCTGTACGACGAGATGTGCGCGGTCGCCGGTCGGCGCGCCTACCGGGGCTGGGGCTTCGGTGAGCTGGCCGACCACGGCATCGGCTTCACCCTGTCCGATATGCCCGGTCTGGCCGCGCTGGTGCGCGACATCGTGCGCGAGGAACGCGCCGACTGACGGCGCAGTCGCGAGGCCTCAGGCGCGGATGCGACGGCGCGCCAGCTCGCCTTCGATCTGGCGCTCGGCCTCGACGTAGCGGTCGATCTCATCCCGCAGCTGGTTCGCTTCCGGGACGTACAGGTGGACCTGGCCCTGCAGGATGTAGCTCAGCCGCCGGCTGGTCATGCGCACGTGGTCGAGGTTCTTCATGAGGACCAGCGGATCCATCGCCGCGAGGTCGTCGGGGTGGTAGTACTGGCGCATCGGCGTCGAGTGTACCCGGCCGCTTGTGTCGCGACTCGCGCCGGCCGGCCCATCACGCTGAGACGCCGCGGTGCCGACTGGCCAGGACTTCGCGAACGCGCCGGATGTGGCCCTCGATGGCCGGCATCTCGGCGAGGAGGTCGGCCACGACGGCCAGCGTCCCGGCCGGACCCATGGCCTCCATCCGGCCCTCGACGATCCAACCGACGGACCCCGCCAGGTCCTCGAGGTTGCGTCGATACAGGTAGAAGCCGAATGTCCCGGCGTCCAGGCGCACGCGCCGGAAGGCCGCCTCATACCGATCAAGGAACCGGCCGAACCGCTCGGGCGGGAAGAAGGTCGTGCCGGCGAACATGAACAGGTCATGCTCCGGGGGAGCGATCAAGGCACCATCCCAGTCGACCAGGTGGAGGCTCCCGTCGTCCGACAGCAGGAGATTCGACCCCCAGATGTCCGTGTGACACAGGACGTCGTCCGACTGGCGGGCCCTCGCTCGATCGCGTAGGCGCTCAAGGCGGCCGATCGCGGCCCGCATGTCCCGGGCCCGCGGGACGACCATCCCGCGGAGCCTGGCGAGCGTCAGATCGTCGCCGGCGGGGAGCACCTCGTCGGCCTCCAGGACCGTCAGTGTCGTGGCCAGAGAAGGCAGGAACGGGAGGTCGTAGACCTCGACTCGCTCGACCAGCCGCCGGACCGCGCTCGTGCTCGCGTGGACCGCGGCCACCAGCTCGGCGACACGCGTGTACAGGTCGTCGGGCCAGGCCGCCTCGTGCTCCAGGTTGCGGCCCGCCAGGTACTCGAGGACCTGGACCTGGTAGCCTGCGACAGCGTTCAGGAAGCCGCCGTCGCGGTCGGCCATCGGGCGAGGAACGTTGACCAGACCGGCTGCGAGGGCGCTCATGAGCGGGATCTCCGCCGCCCACGCATCCGTCGAGGGCACACGTCGCGCCAGCTTGACGAACGCCCGTCGGCCATCGGAGCACGTCGCCACGTAACTCCATGAGTCGATCCCGTAAGGCACGAACGTCAGCTGAGCGACGTCGAGCCGATAACGATCGTGGAGCACGGCTCGAAGTCGGTTCGGATCCAGATCCGGTTCGGTCCGCATGCACGCCTGGTCTCAGGCGAGGCGCAGCCGGGCGCTCGGCGGCCAGGTCCAGTCGATCGGCACCGTGGCGCCGGCGAGGGCCCGGCGGCGCCCCAACTCGGTCGGCGCGATGACCAGCAGACGATCCGTCGTGGTCGCCCGGCCGGCTTCGGCGCCCCAGACCCGGGTGAGCTTCCGGTGCGCCGCGATGTCGTCGACGACGAGACCGGCCAGGCGGTAACCGGCCGGCTCGGCCGCCTGCTCCCACACCGTCCCGGCCAGGCCGACACCGCCGGTGAACGCGCGCCCGCGGTCGAGGGCGACATCGCCGATGACGAGCGCGACGACGGCATCATCCGTGATGACCGACGACAGATCGGCCAACACCTGGCGCAGGAACGCGACGTACGCGGGCACGCGGTGGGCGTCGTCGAGCGCCGCGTCCACGGCCGACGGGTCCACGCCCAGGAACCAGAGGCGCAGCCAGTTGTAGTAGCCGTACTTCACGACGCGCAGGTACGGCGGGCTGGTCACCACCAGGCGAGCGCGGTCGGGCAGGCCACGGTCCTGCAGCACGGCCTGCACCGCCGCCGATGCCGAGCGGGCGTCTCCGAGCAGGCCGACGCCGCGGGTCGATGGCAGCCCGTCGCGATACAGCCGCCGCAGCTTGGCGGCCAGGCAGGCGAACGTATCGCGCTCGGCCGGCTGGAAGCCGGTCCGGGCCACGAACTCGCGCACGTAGCGCGGCGCCATGCTGAACGAGTTGGGCATCAGGTCGGATAGGTAAGTCTGGCTGCGTCCGTGCAGGATGCCCAGCAGCGCGCCGGCCAGGAAGCGGTCCGCCCGCCCGGCCGATGCCGCCGCCGCGCCACCCAGCCCGTCCAGCGGGTGCAGCTCGTGGCGCAGGAAGAGCAGCTCGGCCAAGGTGCGCGGGTGGAACGCGACCGCGACCTCGGGCGGCATCGGCGCCGGCCCGCCCAGGCCTGCCGCGGATGGGACCGGCGACCCACCACTGCCCTGCGCGGCCAGTGCCGCGTCGGCGATGGCCTGCCAGGTTGCGCGCACGTCGAGGAAGCGCAGGTGCAGCTGGCCGAGCCGCGCCGACGCCTCCGCCCGCGTCGGTGGATCGACCTTGGCGGCGGTGAGGAGCTGGGCCATGGGGTTGAGGTCAACGCCGACACCGACGCGCCCCTCGGCGCACGCCTGGAGCGGCGTGGTGCCCCGCCCGCTGAACGGGTCAAGGACCACGTCACCCGGGCGCGAGTAGCGCGCCACGAAGGCGTGCGTCAGCGCGGCCGGGAACATGGCCAGGTAGCTGCACATGGGGTGGAAGGCATGGCCCCACAGGCGTTGCTGCGCCTTCCACTCCGGCGCGAGCGAGAGCGTCGGCAGCGGCGCCAGCTCGGGCACCAGCCCCAGCGACGCCTGGCCGGGAGCGACCCGCCCGCGAGCGAAGCCGGAGTCGGGCGAGGGACGGGCCGGGGGCACGAGCGTGGCGCCTCGTAGCTGCACCGCACCGTCGCGGTGCGGGCGGGCCGGCGATGCTAGCACGCACGTTCGAGCCGGTCCATCCCTCAGAACAGGTCGGTCACCAGCGTGGCGAAGAGCGCTTCCGCATCCAGGGCCAGCCCGTGCCGTCCGAACCAGGTCGTGACGTTGACGATGTCACGGTGCAGCAGGTCGGGCGCGGCCGGGTTGGTGATCGCGTCGACCGCCTGCGGGAAGTCGATGATCACCACCCGGTCCTGCCACCACAGCAGGTTGTAGGCGGAGAGGTCGGCATGGACGACATGCGCCCGGGCCAGCCGCCGGACATCGCCCAGCAGTTGTTCCCAGGCCTCCACCAGGCCCTGTCGATCGAGGCCTGCGTTGACCAGGCGTGGTGCGGCGACCAGCGACGCATCGCCCACGAACTCCATGAGCAGCCCATCCTCGGTCGGTTCGACCGGGTAGGGCACGGCCGCGCCGGCCTCCCAGGCTCGCCGCAGCATGGCCAACTCGTTGACCGGCCAGAGCTGCGCGGTGACCTGGTGCCCGTACTCGGTGCCGCGCTCGACGGCCCGCTGGTCGCGGGTTCGGAGGTGCCAGCCGCGCCGGTAGACCGCGTCGTTGCGGTAGAGGGTGCCCTTGGAGAAGCCCAGCTCGAGCAGCTCCCCAGGGGCGGGGTTGCGGGGTCGATAGCGCTTGTGGGCGAGCAGGCAGCTGCGGTCGGCGGCACGACGCTCGATCAGGAAGACCTCGGCCTCCTTGCCTGATCTGAGGACGCCGAGGTGATGATCCTGGTAGCCCGCGTCGACCAGCCATGACGGGGCGGGACGAGGGATGGGGGCGAGGCGCGCGGCCGAGCCGGCACGATCCTCGGGGATGGACAGCGACAAGCGTTGGACTCCTGTGGTCGGGGAGGGGACGGACCCCGACGGTCGGAGCGATCAGCGCGGGGCGGGACCCTCGGCGCGAGACGACCGGCGGGGAAGGGGAAGCCGTGTCGTCTGCATCGCAGCACCTCCTCCTCGCTGTCGTCGCCGGATCCGGCGGCTGTGCCGCGCAGGGTACCGCGGCGGCGCGATCTTGACCAGTCCCACCGAGGTGGAGCGGCCGGCGGTGAGCGCGACGGGGCCGGTAGGCGACGCGTGCTGCCCGTGGGCTAGCTGACCGCGAAGATACGCCACTCCCCGGGCACGCCCTTCAGGATGTGCAGGCCGCGATCGGCGAAGGCCAGCCCGGAGCCGGCCACGAGGTCTCGGACGGTGCCCGACACGAGCACTTCGCCGGGTCCGGCAAGCGCCGCCACGCGGGCGCCGATGTGCACCCCGATGCCTCCGAGCGACTCGCCGAGCCGCTGCATCTCGCCGGTGTGGATGCCCGCGCGCACCTCGAGGCCGAGGGCACGGACGTCGCCGACGATGCCCTGGGCGCAACGGATGGCCCGGGCCGGCCGTCGAAGCTAGCCAGGAAACCATCGCCGGCTGTATCGAGCTCCCGCCCCCGGACGCGCTCCAGCTCACGGCGCACGGCGGCGTGGTGGGCGGCGAGCAGTTCACCCCAGCGGCGATCGCCGAGCGCAGCCGCGCGCTCGGTGGAGGCCACGATGTCGGTGAACAGCACCGTCGCGAGGATACGGTCGGGCTCGGGCGCCGGGCGCGTGCCGGTCAGGAACTCCTCGACCTCGGACACGATGTCGTCGCTATCGACCCAGGGCAGGTGATCTCGGCCGGGCAGTTCGACGTACCTGGCCCCCGGGATATGCCCGGCCAGGTAGCGGCCCTGCTCGACGTGGACGCCCTCGTCATCGCCGCGGTGGACGACCAGGGTGGGCACCCGGATGGTGGGCAGGATGGCCCGCGTATCGGTCCCGAACGACGCCCGCATGTGCGCTTCGATCGTGCGCGGATTGCCCGCCTGGAGCTGCAAACGGCCGAACCAGTCCCGTTCGCCCGGGTCGTCCGCGAGGCTGGGGGCCAGGGAGGCGATCGCGGCACCATCGCCCCAGGTCGACCAATCGGCCATCCAGCCCTCGAACTGCTCGCGCGTCCCGTCGCCCCAGGCCCACGCGGCGTCGTTCTCCTCGCGCGTCTCCGCGCCGATCAGGACCAGCGCGATCGTGCGGTCGGGGTGCGAGGCCGCAAAGAGGGTCGCCAGGAGTCCTCCCTCGGAGACACCCATGACGGCCGCGCGCTGCGACCCGACCGCATCCATCACGGCGCGCACGTCGTCCATGCGATCCTCCATGGTGCCCGCCTCGACGCGGTCCGAAAGGCCCATCCCGCGCTTGTCGAAGAGGATCAGCCGGCTGAACGCGGCCAGCCGCTCGCAGAAGCGGCGGTACCCGTCGTTCTCCCAGAGCACCCCCAGATTGGTGACGGAACCCTGCACGAAGACGAGGTCGCGCGGCCCCTCGCCTACCAGCTTGTAGGCGATGTTGAGGTCGCCGTTCTTCGCGTAACGGACGCGCGAATCCATGGGCGCTGAGCGTGGCGCATGAGGCGGGCCGCGTCAACGCGAGTGCACGAGGCCGCGCTCGCCGGTTCGGCTCGGGGCAACCGGCTCGTCTTCGGCGCCCTGGCCGAGTCGAGGTGGAGGGCGAACGAGTCGCGTAGACTCGTGAGGCTGTCAGGCGCGCTATGGGAGGTGCGAACGATGGTCACGGCGGGCCTTCTGTCAGATGCTCAGTCGAGCGACGTGCTGACAGAGGCGATCGGCCACCGGACCGTCAGGCCGGCTCAATGGTGCGTGAACTGAGCAGCCAACCGAGTCCCCGTAGCTCAGTGGACAGAGCAGCCGCCTTCTAAGCGGAAGGTCCCGGGTTCGAATCCCGGCGGGGGCTCCATCCTGGCTCGGGGGAGGCCCGCGGCACGGCGGGGCCATTCACGAGGAGGATCCGATGCAGACGGTCACCGTCGTGCTGAGCGTCAGGACCCAGCACGTGGACGCGTTCGAGGCGGGCTTCCGTGACCACGAGCTGCCGGTCTGGCGTGACCTGGTGTCACGGGGCGTCATGCTGAGGGCGTCCCTGACCCGCCTGGCCATCAGCACCAGCCCGGTCGAGGGCGCCGTGCAGTACCTCATCGCGGTCGACTTCGCGACAGCCGAAGGCCACCACGAGCATGATCACCACCCCGGCTTCGAGGCCTGGAACCGGCTGGCCGACGGTTACCAGGTGGCCGAGGCGCTGGCCTACGGCGGCGACACGATCCTGTACCTCGACGAGACGGCGCGAGCCATGTGACCGTTTGACCGCCGCGGGACGCACCACGAGCCATGACGGGCCCACGTGGTCATCGGGGTACTCGAGGGTGATGCAACAGAACTCGTTGCGCTAAGATGCTGCCAGCAACCAGGAGGTGGCGTATGCCGGTCCAGTCGGCCAGGCGCATCGAGGCGCTCGTCGATGACTTCGGGGGACGCGCAGAGGTGGCGCGCGTGCTCCAGGTCAACCGCAGCCAGGTGACGCGCTGGCTCGATCGAGGCCAGGAGCCGGACCCCGACAACCTGCGCAAGGTCGAGGCGACCGAGCTGGCCATGGCCCGCCTGCTCCGCCTGTATGACCCGCCGACCGCACGCCTCTGGCTGGACGGGACCAATGCCCACCTCGGTGACCGCCGCCCGATCGATCTTCTCGCGCGCGGACGCCTGGCAGAGGTCCTGGCGGCGATCGACGCCGAAGAGGCCGGCACCTTCGCCTAGCCGGCCGCCATGCTGTATCGGGTCTTCTCGCACGTCCCGGGCTCCCGAGCCGACCCGTTCAGCGTCGCTCGCCACTTCCAGGGCGGAGGTCGTCACGACGGCCCCGAGCACTACACCGCGCTCTACCTCGCGCGGGAGCCGATCTCCGCGGTGGCCGAGCGCATCCAGGGCTTTCGGGGCCAGCACCTGACGGGGACCGTGTTCACGCGACCCGACGGACGGATCGATGCCCTCGCGGCGATCGATGACGAGGGTTGGCCGCCGCTGATCGACCTGGACGACCCGCACGTCCTGGCGGCACGCGGCATCCGGCCGTCGACGGTGGCCACGGGTGACCGGCCGACGACCCAGCGATCGGCCCTCGCCCTGTTCAACGAGGGCGCGACCGGTCTCGCCTGGTGGTCGACCCTGGAAGCCGCGTGGATCAACGTCACGGTGTTCGCCGAACGGCTGCCGCCGGAGCTGCGACGCGTCGCGTCGGTCGAACCATTGACCATCGCGCACCCCGTCGTGCGCCTCGCGGCCGAGCACCTGCTCATCGGCCTCCCGCCGACGCGGCCCCGCCTGCGCGCCCTGCCGGCCTAGGCATCGGCGCTGCGCCACCGGCCGGGCTCATTGCCGCCGAAGGTCCCGCGGGCTGGGGGCCACATGGCCCTCGCCCCATCCGGTTGCTGGCCGCAGATTGGCCCGGTGGCGTATCCAACCTCCGAACCAGCCTCGTCCGACCTCATGGCATCGGATCCCGCCACGTGGCGACGCATCGTGCTGGCGACGGATCTGACCTCGGTCTCCGAGCCGGCCACCGTGCATGCCCTGCGCCTCGCCCAGGCGAGCGGCGCGACGATCGTGGTCGTCAACGTCATCGAGGAGGGGGACCTCCACAGCGACAGCGCCGGTTCCCGGCGCATCGACCAGGTGCGCAGTGGCCGGGAGGCCTCGGCTCGCCAGGTCGTGGCGCGCGCCCGGCAGGCGGGTGTCGCCGCCACGTTCCTCATCTGGCCGGGCACGGCCGCGTCGGGCGTGCTCGAGGCGGCCATCTCGGAAGGGGCCGACGCGATCGTCGTCGGGACGCACGGCCGGGGGACGGTCGGTCGGCTGGTCTTCGGCAGCGTCTCGCGCGAAGTGGCGCGCAAAGCGACATGCCCGGTCGTCGTCGTGTCGGCCGGGCATGTGGTGATCGCCGGGCGCGGTTAGCGCCCCGTGCGCGGGGGGCGCGTCACGCGCCCCCGGATCGGTTCAGCTCACGGGCGCAGGAGCGGGTGGCACTGCCGGTGGCGCTGCCACGACCGGCTTGGCGTCGCGCTGCCACGGCACGCCCAGCATGGGCAGGACCCAGCGGTCGAGGCCGTAGTAGCCGGCCACGCGCCAGGCCAGCATCAGGCCCACCGAGAAGGCGAACATGATGGGGTTGACGGAAGCCGAGCCGGCCAGCAGGTAGGACATGTTCATGGTCACGCCGAAGAAGGCGGCGATGCCGGTCAGGAGCCCGACGATGAGGCCGATGCCGACGGCGAGCTCACCGAGCGTGATCAGCCAGGCGAACCAGCTCTGGGCACCGTTGTCGATCAGGAGCTGCAGGAAGCTGCGGTACCACTCGAAGGTGATCGCCGCATGGCCGGTGGTGGGTACCGCCACGGCGCTCTTCCAGTAGCCCAGCAGCGCGGATCCGCCGTCCACCCAGCCCTTGCCGGTCAGCTTCTCCCAGCCCGCCGTCGCCCACTCGAAGCCCAGGAACAGGCGGATGGGCAGCCAGACGAGGCCGGCCCGGGTGTTGTTGAACAGGTACCGCGTGAAGGACGGGCCCTCGACCTCGACGGTCTGGGCTTCCGGCGCGTTGCGGTCCGTGAAGAGGAGCACGAGCGCCGCGATCATCAGGACCCAGAAGGCCACCGAGGCGATCGCCCGCTCCGTCGAGCCCGCGGCCGGGTAGAACCACGGGTTGACCAGGTAGAAGAGCACCACTGCGGCCAAAACGGCGAGCGGCACCGCTAAGCTGCGATAGCGAGCCAGCATGTTCGTAACCTCTCCATCCATCCGTTGGCGGCGGCCGCGGGAACCACCTCGGCCATCGCGTCAACGATTAGCGTACCTTCGGCGGTCAATCGGTCTGTGCGGAGGGCCGAAAGTCCCGAACGCCCGGGTCGAAGGGCGTGGCGGACCGTGTCGGGCGGCCCCTGTCAGCGGCGCGGGGCCTCCCGGGCCACGTCGAGTGCGGCGCGCAGGGCCGTCGTCATGCCCGCCGTGTCGCGGGCGCTCAGCCGTTCGGCGGTGAAGATATCGGGCCCGACGCCGACCCCGGCCGCCCCGGCCGCGAACCAGGCGCGCAGCGTGTCCGCATCGGAGGGGCAGCCCGTCGGCACCAGCCGCGACCAGGGCAGCGGGCCAAGGACCGAGCGCAGCCAGGCCGGCCCGTCGACCGCCGCCTGGGGGAAGACCTTGATCAGCTCGCAGCCCAGCTCCTGGGCATCAGAGACCTCGGTGGCGCTGAAGCAGCCGGGCAGGTAGGGCACGGCCCGCCGGTTGCACAGGCGGGCGACGTCCGGCGAGAGCGTGGGGGCCACGATGAAGTCGGCATCCGCGGCGATGAAGAGCGCCGCCGTCGCCGCGTCCAGGATGGTGCCGGCGCCCAGCATGACCTCGGGCCGGGCGGCGGCCACGTGGGCGGTCAACGCCCGGTAGACCTCGTAGGCGCCCGCGCCCCGATTCGTGTACTCGATCACCCGGGCACCAGCCGCGGCGCACGCGTCCACGACGTCCACGGCGGTGGCCGCGTCGGCCGTGTTGAAGATGGGCAGCACCCGTTGCTCGAGCGCTGCCGAGAGCACCTCCAGCCGGCTGTATCGCGCCACGGGTCTTCCTCCTGATGACTTGGCCCCGGACCAAAGTACGGCTTGGCGTCGCCCACCCGCGACGGCAGCATTCACCCCGGCAGTCCTGCCGACCGCACCGCACCGATCCGGTCCGGTTCGCGGTGGGCCCGGCGACCGGTGTCGATCCGCCACAACGATAGCGCGAGGGTGACGAGCAGATGGCCACCATGGCGGTGCAGGAGATCGGCCCGATGATGACGGCCAGCGAGGTCGCCGAGATGCTGCATCTTCACGTCAACACCGTGAAACGCCTGGGTGACCGCGGCGAGCTGCCCTTCTACCGCGTATGCAAGCGGGGCGACCGACGCTTCCGCTACGACGACGTGCTCGCCTTCCTGGCCCGCAATCGCTGATCGCGCCGGCGCGACGCCCGCGCCACGGATCACCAGCCCCACGAACGCTCCTCGACGCTGACGCCGCCGGACCACCTCCTCCCGGCGGCGTTCGCGTGCCGTCGGGTGGTGTGCCGCCTGCCAGAATGGGGCCGTGGACCTCGAGCTCACCGCTGAGAACCGCCTCGTCCAGCAGACCGCGCAGGACTTCGCCGAGCAGCAGATCCTGCCCCACATCCGGGCCTGGGACGAGGCTCACCACGTCGACCTGCCGACCTTCCGGCGCATGGGCGAGCTGGGCTTCCTGGGTGCGCCGATCCCCGAACGGTATGGCGGGGCAGGCATGGACTACGTCAGCCTGGGCCTCATCTGCGAGGAGCTGGAGCGGGCCGACAGCGCCTTCCGCGTGATCATGAGCGTGCACGTGGGCCTCAACAGCCTGACCCTGCTGCAGTGGGGCACGGAGGACCAGAAACAGCGGTTCCTCGTGCCGCAGGCGCGCGGCGAGCGCTTCGGCACCTTCGGCCTGACCGAACCGGGTGTCGGCACCGACGCGGCCAACCTGGCCACGACGGCGCGCCGCGACGGTGACACCTACGTCCTCAACGGCAGCAAGATCTGGATCAGCCTGGCCGACGTCGCCGACCACTTCCTGGTCTTCGCCACGCTCGACCGGGCGAAGGGTCATCGGGGCATCACGGCCTTCATCGTGGAGGGCGACATGCCCGGCTTCACGACCGGCACGCTGGAGGGCAAGCTGGGCATCCGGGCGGGCAATACCGGGACCCTATTCTTCGACGACGTCCGCGTGCCGGCCGCCAACCGCGTGGGCGAGGAAGGGGAGGGTTTCGTCATCGCCATGAGCGCCATCGACCAGGGCCGCTACACGGTGGCCACGGGCGCGGTGGGCCTGGCGCGGGCCTGCCTCGAGGCGAGCGTGCGGTACGCCCATGAACGGCGCACGTTCGGCCAGGAGATCGGGCAGCACCAGCTGGTCAAGCAGCTCATCGCCCATATGGGTCGCGGCATCGCGGCCGGTCGGCTGCTCTGCTGGCAGGCCGCCCTGCTCAAGAACCGGGGGCAGCGCAATACGCAGGCGACGAGCCTGGCCAAGTGGTTCTGCACCGAGCACGCCGTCCAGTGCGCGCTGGATGCCATCCAGGTCCACGGCGCGTACGGCTATTCGACCGAGTACCCGGTCGAGCGCTACCTGCGCAACGCCAAGGCGGCCGTGATCTACGAGGGCACCAGCCAGCTGCATACGCTCATCCAGGCCGATTACCTGCTCGGTTACCGCGAGGACCGACCGCTGCGCTGTCCGCAGCCGCCGGCGCCCGGGTTCGAAGCGGCCTGAGCCAGGGCGAGATGCCTCTCGTCCAGCGGCCGGCCCCGCCACCCCCCGGCTGGTCGGGCCGCGAGCTGGCGACGCTGGCCAGCATCTTCGAGGCCGTCGCGCCCGGCGATGCCACCCGCCATGCCAACCTGGCTGCCGCCGCCCTGAGCCAGGTAACCGACCCCGACGCGCTGCGGCAGCTGCGTCTCGTCCTGCGGGCGCTCGATTCGCGCGTCGGCAATGGCGCGACCGGTGGCGGCTGGCGGCGCTTCAGCGAGGTCGACCGGGCGGGCCGCGAGGCCATCCTGTGGCGATGGGCCAGCAGCCGGCTGGCGATGCGCCGGACCGCCTTCCAGGCCTTCAAGCGCCTCGCCTCGTTCTTCGCCTATGCCGACGCCGGCCCGTCCGGCGATAACCCCACCTGGACTCGCCTGGGTTACGCGCTCGTGACCGAGCCGGTCATGCCGGAGCCGCCGGCGATCCAGCCCCTGGCCGACGATGGCGCCGCCACGCCGCTCGAACTCGACGCCGATGTGGTCGTGGTGGGCAGCGGTGCCGGCGGCGGCGTCGTGGCGGCCCGCCTTGCGGAGGCGGGCCGTTCGGTGGTGGTCCTGGAGGCCGGCGACTACGTGCCTGAGGGCGAGCTGTCGCCGAACGAGCTGGACGGCTTCGATCGCCTGTACCTGGACCATGGCCTGGTCGCGACGGAGGACCTGTCCATCGCCATCCTGGCCGGCGGCACGCTCGGCGGCGGCACCACTGTCAACTGGATGACGTCGATCCCGCTGCCCGAGCGGATCGGCCATCGCTGGGCGGCGGAGCACGGGCTGGACGGCCTGGACGAGGCCGAGGGCGCGACCGACCTCGCGCGGCTGCGCACCGAGCTTGGCTTCGTCCCACCGGTCAACATGCCGCCCAAGGACCAGCTCATCCTCGACGGGGCGCGGGCTCTGGGCTGGGAGGCCGCGCCGACCGAGCGCGACGCGTGGGCCTGTGGCGATTGCGGGGCGTGTGGGTTCGGCTGCCCGAGCGGCGCCAAGCGCGCCGGGCCCCGCCTGCACCTGGCCGCCGCCGCGGCCGCCGGCGCGCGCATCGTCGTGCGGGCACGCGTCGCACGTCTATTGCTGGCCGGTGGGCGCGCAACGGGCGTCTGCGGCTGGATCGAGCGGGCCGACGGCACGCGGCGCCCGTTCACGGTCCACGCACCGCAGATCGTGGTCGCCGCCGGCGCGCTGCGCACCCCGGTCGTACTGCTGCGCAGCGGGCTCGGCCACCCGGCCATCGGCGACTACCTGCGCCTGCATCCCGTGCCCGTGCTGAGCGCGCGCCTGGCGCAACCGGTGCGCATGTGGCGGGGCGTGCTCCAGGCCGCCCGTTCGGCCGAGTTCGCAGCGCCGGGCCCGGCCGGACCCGGCGGCATCGGTCCGGCGCACGGCGGCTTCCTCATCGAATCGGCCCCGGCCCACCCCGGGTTGATCGCCCTGGCGTTCCCGTGGCGCAGCCGCGCGGTGACCGACGCGCTGCTCGGTTCGATCGCCCACCACGCGCCGTTGATCGGTATCACGGCCGACGTCGGCCACGGCCGAGTCCGTCTCAGCCGCCATGGCGTGCCGCTCATTCGCTACCGCCTGGCGCCGTCCGACGCGCAGACGGCGCGGCGGGCGCTGGTCGAGATGGCCCGCCTGGCGCGCGCGGGCGGTGCGCTCGAGCTGCTGGCCGTCGGGACGCCGCCGGCGATCCTGCCCGAGGGTGCGGATGAGGGCGCGTTCGCGGCCTACCTCGAACGCCTGGCCGCCTTCGACTTCGCGCCGAACCGGGGGGCGTTGTTCTCTGCCCACCAGATGGGCACCGCCCGCGCCGGGCGGGACCCCCGGACCTCCGCCTGCGACGGCCGCGGTCACGTGCGCACCGACACGCGCGGCGGGCTGCTGGGCGGCTGCTACGTGGCCGACACATCTCTCTTCCCGACCGCGACCGGCGTCAATCCGATGGTCAGCGCGATGCAGCTGGCCGCTCGGGTGGCGCGGACCGTGCTGGCCGAGGCCTGAGCCCGGGACATCCCACGCGGGCGTTCGTCAGGAGGCGTCCTCGTCGGCCAGCGCGTAGGCCACCGCCCGCTCCAGGTCCATCGCCCGGCCCTCCGCGAGACAGCGCTCGGCGTCATCGGCGGCCAGCACGTCGCGGTACCGGTCCCGCCGCATCAGCTCCTGGGTGGTCGCCGCCAGGCGGGCATCGGTGACGTCTTCGAGGGCCCGGGCGGCCCCGATCAGGCGCAGCGCCCGCTGGACGTTGCCGCGAGCCGCCGCCAGGTCGGCGAAGTCGTCCAGGACCATCACGATGCCAGTGGTCTCGCCGGCCTGCTGCATGCGGACCAGCGCCCCCCGGATGTGCTCGTCCGCCGGGGCGAGGCTGCCCAGACGGACCTCCGTGCTGCCCAGCATGTGGAGCACCCAGCCCAGCATGAAGCCGTCGTCCATCGCCCGGATCAGCTCGTGGGCCGCGGCGAACGTCTCGAAGGCGGCCGACCAGTCCTCCTGAAAATACTGGGCCGTGCCGATGCCCCAGAGGGCGTTGGCCGCCCCGGCGCGATCGCCCGTGGCCTCGTACATGGCCATCGCCTCCCGGAGCATGACCACGCCCTGGTTGACGCCCGCGACGTCCCCTTCGCCGGTCTGCACGGTGCGCATGAAGGCGGCGTTGTAGAGCTCGTCGGCGATGAGGTGCTGATCGCCCAGCTGGCGCGCGATGACGAGGGCGGCGTCGTAGGCCGCGCGGGCCTCGTCCTGCAGCCCGCGCCAGTAGGCCAGGCCGCCGGCCGCTTCGAGGGCCCGGGCGCGCAACTCGGTGGTCAACTCGTCGGTCGGCATGGCGAGCACGGCAGCGGCGCGAGCGGCACCCTCCTGGAGGTAGGCGCGACTCTGCCAGAAGCGCCACATGGCCCACAGCAGGCGCATGCCCAGGTGGGCGTCGCCCGTCTCCACCGCGAACCCGATGGCGGCCCGCAGGTTGTCGTGGTCGCGCTGCACCCCGTCCAGCCAGCGCGCGCGCTCGCCCCCGGTGAGGTGTGGCATGGCCTTCTCGGCAAAGGCGGCGAAGTACTCGGCGTGGCGCCGGCGTACGTCCTCCGCGCGCCCTTCCTCGACCAGGCGCTCCAGGCCGTACGCGCGGATCGTCTCCAGCATCTCGAAGCGCTCGGCGGTCGCCTCGCTGGTCGTGCGCAGCAGGCTCTGGTCGATGAGGGTGGCCAGCCCGTCGAGGACGTCGAGCGACCCGTCGGCCGCGCTGTCCGCCGCGCAGACGGCCTCGGCGGCCTCCAGCTGGAAGCCGCCCACGAAGACGGCGATGGTGGCGAACAGGCGCCGTGCCGGCGGTTCCAGGAGGTCGTAGCTCCAGGCGATCGCGCCACGCAGCGTCTGCTGCCGGGCGGGCAGGTCACGGGCGCCGCCGCCCAGCAGGTCGAGGCGGCCGGCGAGCCGGCCCAGGATGCCGTCCGGCGTCAGGATCTTGACTCGCGCCGCGGCCAGCTCCAGGGCCAGCGGCAGGCCATCCCGACGGGCGGCGATGCCGGCCACGGCCGCGGCGTTGTCGGTCGTCAGCTGGAACTCGGGGCGGGCCGCCCGGGCCCGCTCCACGAAGAGCGCGATGGCGTCATAGCCGGCCAGCTCATCGAGCGGCGGCAGGTGCGACGGGTCGGGCACGCCGAGCGTCGGCACCGGATACTCCTGCTCGCCATAGACATGGAGCGCGGCGCGCGACGTGACGATGCAGGTCAGCTCGGGCGCCGCCTGGAGCAGCTCGCCCAGGAACGCTGCCGAGCCGGTCACCTGCTCCATGTTGTCGAGCACCAGCAGGACCCGGCGGCTGCGCAGGTACTCGCGCAGGCGCTCCTCGAGCGAACTGCCGCCGACATCCTGGACGCCCACCGCGAGGGCGATCGTGGAGGGCACCAGGGCCGGATCGCTGATCGGCTCGAGGGCCACGAAGTAGACGCCGTCGGGGAAGCGATCGGCGGCCTCGGCGGCCAGCTGCAACGACAGGCGTGTCTTGCCCGTGCCGCCCGGGCCGGTCAGGGTCAGCAGGCGGGCGCCCTCGAGCAGCCGGCGCGCCTCCGCCAGGACCTGCTCCCGCCCGACGAAGCTGGTCAGCAGGACGGGCAGGTTGTTGGGTGTGGCATCGAGCGTCTTGAGCGGCGGGAAGTGGTCCGGCAGGCCGGCGATGACCAGCTGCCGGATCCGCTCGGGCCGCGAGAGGTCCTTGAGGCGGTGCTCACCGAGGTCGCGACTGGTCACGCCGTCGGGCAGGTCCGTGGTGACCAACGCGTGGGTCGTCTCCGAGATGAGCACCTGCCCGCCATGACCTGCGCTGGCGATGCGCGCCGCGCGATGCACGTCGAGGCCGACGTAGTCGGTGTCGCGGGCGATGACCCCTTCGCCCGTGTGCAGGCCCATGCGCACGCGCACCGCGGCGTCCGGCGGCCAGGTGTGGGCGGCCAGCTCGCGCTGGATGGTGGCGGCCGCCTCGACGGCGGCCCGGGCGCTGCGGAAGACGACGAAGAACGAGTCGCCCTCGGTCTTGATCTCCACGCCGTCGGTCTCCGCGAGGACCGCGCGGACGATCGCCTGATGGGCTTCCAGCAGGGGGCTGTAGCCCGCCGTCCCGAGCCGCTCGACCAGGCGCGTCGAGCCCTCGATGTCGGTGAAGAGGAAGGTCACCGTGCCGGTCGGCAGGTTCGTCGTCCCGCTCTGTTCCGCCATGCGCTGCACGACCGAATGCTGGGACCCACGCGGGCGGCCGTCAATCGGCGGTGCGCACCACCTGGGTCGGACCGGTCGGCTGGACAAGGAAGATCCAGATGTCCCACGTCACGTGGCTCACCAGGAGCGCGCCGAGCGGCATGCCGGCCGCGTACAGCACGCCCCACTCGGTACCCGCCACGGTGGCCGCGCCGAAGAGCGTGAAGTTGCCGGTGACCACGTGGACCCCGCCGTAAGCCATGCTCGCGGCCGCGGCCCCCGGCCAGCGACCGAAGCGTCTCATCAGGGCCGTCTGCACGAAGCCCCGCCAGAACAGCTCCTCCGCCGGTCCGATGACGGTCGCCAGGCGCGCCGCGATCTCGCCCCGGGGCCGGAGCGTGCGCAGCGCGTAGATGGCGGCGATGTCGCGTTCGCCGGAGGGCACGAAGCGGCGCGCGAAGCGGTCGCCCAGCGCGAAGGTGCCGTACAGCGCCCCGGCCGCGGCCAGGCCCGCCACGACCTCGCGCGGCCCGATGCGCACGCGTCGCGGGAGGTCCGGCTGGGCGGCCAGCGCATACCCGCCCAGGGCCAGGCCGGTCATCGTCATGCGCGACCAGAAGCGATCACGAGGACCCCGGAACGTGGCGCCGAAGGCGGCCTGGGCGATGGCCAGGCCCAGCGCGATACGGCCGGCCGAGGCGGTCACTCCGGGTCAGGGCCGCCAGCCGCTGAGCAGGACGCCGGTCACCAGGAACGCACCGAAGACGAGGTGCAGGCGGGCCGTCTCGAGGTCGATCATGGCGATCGCCCTGACCTGGCCGCTGGCCCCGAGGTCGGCGCTGTGGAGGACCTGAGCCAGGAAGGGCAGGGCGAGCACGGCGAGCATCGTGGGCGCCGGCAGCCAGCCCACGGCCACGCCCAGGCCGAGCGTCAGGAAGGCGCCCAGGATCAGCGTCAGGTAGCCCAGGTGGGCGGCGTCCTTGCCCAGCATCGACGAGAGCGTGACGATCCCGGCCCGGGCGTCCTCGCTGATGTCGCGCCACTCGTTGCCCTGCACGATGGCCGTCACCAGCAGCCCGACCGGCACCGACAGGACGAGCGCCGTCACGCTCCAGGCGCCGGTGATCGCGAAGTAGGCGCCCTCCAGCATCAGCGGGCCGAACATCAGGAAGACCACGGGCGGGCCCATGGCGCGGTACTTGAAAGCGAACGGGGGGGCCGTGTAGAAGTAGCCCGCCGCCAGGCCGACGAGGCCGAGGGCCACGATCGGCCAGCCACGGACGGTCACCAGGACGACGCCGATGGCGATGGCGATGGCGAAGGCGCCGTACGCCAGGCGCAACGCGCCGCGCTCGCTGAGGCGGCCCTTGAGCACGGCGTGGCTGGCCCGCGGCGAGGTGATCGTGTCGACGCCCTTGCGCACGTCGTAGACCTCGTTGACCACGTTCGTGCCGGAATGCAGCAGGATCCCGCCGGCCAGCGCGAGCAGGAAGAGCGGCCAGTCGAAGCGCCCGTCCGTGGCGGCCAGCGCACCGGCGGCCGCGATGGGCACGATGGAGGCGGTGTAGGCGAAGGGGCGCAGCACCTCCCAGGTGGCGCCGACGGCGCGGCGGGCCCGGCCGAGCGGCCCCAGCGCGCGGTCGGCCGCCAGCGTCGTGGCCACGCGGCGCGTCCCCTGGCCGACCCGGCCGGTGCCGTAGAGGGTGGCCGCCTCGAGGATGGCCACCACCTGATCCGTCTCCTGCACGACCGGCTGGAGCAGCGGCAGGTCGAGACCGGCCTCGTCATGGAAGCGGGTTGCGCCGGCCGCCACGTCGTCGCGCGTGCCGCACAGCATGAAGGCGTCGAGCAGCTCGTCCGGGATGAGCTTGCCCGCCTCGTGGAAGTCCTCCGCCCGCCACGCCGCGGCGATGCGGTCGCGCAGGTCCAGCTCGAAACCGGCCCGGCGCATCGAGACATCACCGAGCACGGACATCATGTAGATCACGAAGGGTTCGCGCTTGGCCCGGTTGAGCGCCTCGCGCCGCGTGTCGTCGACCAGGGTCAGGAGGTAGCCCGCGCGCTCGACCTGGGCCGGATCCCGGCCCGCCGCCGCGGCCGCCGACGAGAGGCGTTCCAGGATGCCCTTGAGCGAGGCGATCGACTCGGCCGGGCGGGCCAGGTAACCATCAGCCTTCTGCCCGGCGAGCGTCACGAACTCGCGGCGGTAGGCGGCGATGAAGAGCGGGATGCGGTGCGGCGGCGCGAACATGGGCTGGATGGGCGGCAGGCCTTCCGTGGCTGACGGCAGGCGCTCCCCCGCCCACAGCAGGCGCATCTGGTCCATGGCCCGGCTCACGCCCTCGATGGCGGCGTCCGGGGTGTACGGCAGACCCATCTGCTTGAGGCGGAGCGGCAGGCCCGTGCCGAGGCCCATGATGATGCGGCCCGGGGCCATCTCATCGAGCGCCGACCCGGTCATGGCCAGCACCACCGGGTGGCGCGTGTTGGGGATCACCGCCCCGAGGGCAAGGCGGAAGCCGTCGCCCGCGGCCGCCTCGCCGAGGGCCGCCGCGACGGCGCTGCCGTAGCTCACCGCGTCGCGCTCGAAGTAGGAGTCGTGGATCCAGAGCGAATCGAGCCCGCGATCGCGAGCGGTGAGCGCCCAGCGCACCACGTCCGCGACCTCGCCCCGCGCCGCGACCCCCAGCCCGACGCGCCGCCCGAAGCGCTCCATGACCCGTTCCCTTTCCATCGGTGCCTGCCCGATGTGCCTACGTGATGCGTCCGTCGCCGGATGGTCGGCCGTCCGACCCGTCCGATTTGTTTGCTATCGGATGGTAGCACGAAAGACCGACGGGTCGGGGTCACGCAGGGCCGCCCTTGCCGCGGTGCGTGGGCGCACCATCCTCCTTGACGCAGGATGGTAGGGTCCGCGCGTGACTCGACCCGTCGCAGGGGGGTCCACATCACGCTCCCACGACACGCTCGTTCTCGCGCTGGAGGCCGTCCTGCTGGTGCGCGGGCTCCTCGGCCTCGCCGACGCATGGACGCTGGTCCGCACCGGGGCGCGGTTCATCCCGTTCAGCGACGGCGCGGCGATCGGCGGCTCACCCCTCTGGGCGGCCGTCTGGGCGTTGGTCTGCCTGGCCGCCGTCCCGCTCCTGATGCGCCGCCACGCGGCCGGCTGGCTGCTCGCGGCGGTGGCCTGCACCGCCTACCTCGCGACCGGGGTCAGTGATGCGCCCCTGTTCGGGGCGACGGCCACCGTGCCGGCCGGGGCGTGGATCCTGTTCGCCATCGATGTCGGCATCCCCGCCCTCGCTCGGGCCCGGCTGATCTCGGTTCGTCCGTGGTTCCTGGCGGTGGCGCGACGCCCGGGCCGCCCGAGGGCCTGACCCGTCCCCCGGCGGGATGGGAGGGCGCCCCGTTGCACGCCGTCCTGGCGCGCTACGCCGACCGTCTGGGACAGGTG
>JBIOID010000007.1:0-19744 GCA_044449585.1 Candidatus Limnocylindrales bacterium | reverse complement strand
GTTCCTGGGGGATGACGCATTCCCCGTGACGTGGACCTCGGAGACCGAGAAGGATCTCTTCTGGGTCTACGACGACCTCCACAACCCGCACCCGCTCAGCCCCATGTTCGAGGACATCGGCGGCTGGTGGCTCAGCTGCGATCACATGTTCCGCCGCTTCGGCACGCCGTTCGCCACGGACTGGATCGCCAAGAACATCAACGGCTACCTCTATACGGCGGCCATCCCGGCCGAGGCCGGCCTGAAGACCGCGGCCCAGGAATACGGCTACGCGACCAGCCCGATCGTGCCCGAGGATCCGGACTACGCGGCCAAGATCGGGACCTATCTGGGCGCCGTGCTGCCCACCTACGGCCTGGAGTTCGCCACCTGGTGGCGCGAGCGGCTGGTGCCCGAGATGGACCGTAACTTCGCCTATCTCGAGGGCAAGCTCGACCAGCAGGACGACATGACGCTGATGGAGCTGGCCTGCCTGTTCGAGGACGCGATCGACATCCACGATCGCCACTGGAAGATCCACTGGATGCTCAACTTCGCCCAGCTCTCGGCGACCCTGAACCTGCGGGCGGTCATGGAGCGCACGCACGGCAAGATCGACGAGGCGCTACTGGGCCGGCTCCAGAACTCGGCCAAGGACCGCAACTGGGACTCGATCGAGGCCCTCTGGAAGATGAAGGAAGAGGTCAAGGCCGACCCGGAGCTGGCCGCCATCTTCAAGGCTGATACGGCACACGACATCCTGGGTCGCCTGGAGGCCAGCGAGCGCGGCCGCCGGTTCCTCGTCGAGCGCATGAAGCCGTACCAGAAGGAATTCGGCTGGCACGCGGTGTGGAGCCACGAATTCATCTTCCCCAGCGTCTACGAGCAGGTCGAGCCGGCCCTCGAGCTGGTCAAGGGCTACTACGAGACGGACTACGACTATCCCAAGACGATCGCGGCCGTCGCGGCCGACATCGACGCCGCGTCGAAGGAGATCCTCGCCGGCCTCCAGGGCGAGGCGCTCGAGGACATGAAGGCCGCCAACGACATCAACCTGCGCATGGCGCCACTCACCCCGGACCACCATTTCTATATCGACCAGGGCGCGAATGCGCACGTGCGCCTGGTCCTCATCGCCCTCGGCAAGAAGCTGGTCGCCCAGGGCGTCCTCGACGCGCCCGATGACGTGATCTACTTCCGCTACAACGAATTGCGCGTCTTCATGGGCGATCCCAAGGCCATGGACGGCCGGGCGCTCGTGGCGCAGCGCATGGCCGCGCGTGCGAAGGCCTACACGTTCAAGCCCAAGGATTGGGTCGGGACGTGCACGGCGACGCAGCTGGCCTTCCCGTACCTGAACCTGTGGGGCTTCCCCGACAAGTTCTATCGCAAGCCCACGACGGTGGCCGGCCAGGTCACCGGCATCGCCGGCTCGCCGGGCGTGGTCGAGGGGACGGCGCGTGTCGTCCTCACGGAGGACCAGTTCGACCAGGTCCGCGCAGGCGACATCCTCGTCTGCCAGATGACCAACCCGGCGTGGGTCGTCCTGTTCACCAAGATCGTCGGCCTGGTGACCGACGCAGGCGGCACGGTGTCGCATCCGGCCGTCCTGTCCCGCGAGTTCGGTATCCCTGCGGTCGTCGGCTCGTCCGTCGCCACCCAGCTCATCAAGAGCGGTGACCGGGTGCGCGTCGACGGCAACGCCGGGATCGTCGAGATCCTGTCGACCGGCACCGCCGGTCTGCCGACCGAGCCGGCGAAGGAGTTGGCTCGCGTCTGACCGGCGGGCGCTGCCGTAAGGCACCGCATCCCGCGAACATCCGCCCGGGCCCCGGCCGTCGGGACCCGGGCGGCTCTTGGCCACGACCCACTCAGCAAGGGCGATCCATGAACGAGCCACTCCGCCTCACGGAAGAGATGTCAGCCGGCCTGGCGCGCCTGCGCGTTGACGTCTACGGGCCGCAGCCGGTCGAGCATGTCCTCGACGACCTCACGTTCCTGAACTACCGCCTGGCGGACGTCCGCATCTCCCCCCGGGTCACCCTGGCGGAGCCGGACATCGTGTGGCGCCAGGACGGCGAGAAGGCGATCGCCTACGACGGTCGCACCATGCACGTCACCGGACCGTGGCCGGCGGGGCCGCTGCAGAAGGTCATCGTGGCCCTGCTCGCCCTGCGCATGGAGGCGGTCGGGCTGCACCCCTTCCACGCCTCGGCCGTGCGCTACCACGACCGCACCGTGATGTTCCTGGGTGGGGAGTCCAACCACGGCAAGAGCATGGGCCAGATCGAGGCCTGCCGACGCGGCGCCCTCCTGGTGGCCACCGAGACGACGGTGGTCGACGAGGCTGGCTGCGCGGTGATGGGCTCCCAGGAGCCCTTCATCCGGAAGCGCACCGAAGGCACCGAGCGGGCCGACAAGGCCGCCCCGGACCGGGCCGTCGAGAAATTCTTCGGCACGCTGCCGGCCTGGCAACACTACGCGGGGCCGAGCCCGGTCGACGCGGTGGTCGTACCGGCCATCGATGGCAACTTCGACCCGAGCCTGGCCGAGATGATCCCCTTCGAGCGCCAGTTCCAGGCGCTCCATTCCGTGCAGAACTACTTCCTGCTCAACGAACTGCTGGCCGCCGGACAGCCGATGCCCATCATCGACACCGACCCGCTGCGCGGGGCCCGCGCCGGCTTCGTCGCCCGGTTCGCCGAGCGGCCCTTTTACTTCGCCCGGGCAGCGACCCCGCAGGTGCTGCTGGACCTGGTGGACCAGGTGCTCTGAGGAGCGGCGCGCACGATGCACACCTTCGCCTTCGCCCGTCCGGCCACCGTCGGAGAGGCCTGCGCGCTGCTCGAGCGCGAGGGCCCGGGGGCCCGTGTACTGGCCGGCGGCACCGACCTGATCATCGGCCTGCGCGACGACTCGGTGCAGCCGAGCGTCGTCATCGACCTCAAACGGATCCCCGAGCTGCGCCCCGCGATCCGCGAGGAGGACGGCCGCGTCACCATCAGCGCGGGCACGACGATGACCGACCTCGAGGCGGATGGCGGGCTGGCCCGTCGGTTCCCGGCGCTGGTGGAGGCTGCGGCGGCCGTGGGCTCCATCCAGATCCGCAACCGGGCCACGCTGGTGGGCAACATCTGCAACGGCTCGCCGGCCGCCGACACGGCACCGCCCCTGCTGGTCTACGACGCGTGCGTGGTGCTCAGCGGGCCCGGCGGCACCCGGTGCCTGCCGCTCGATGACTTCATCGTTTGCGCGCACCAGACCGCGCTGCGACGCGGCGAGCTGGTCACCGGCATCCGCCTGCCCCTGCCGCTCCTGCCGACCGGCGCGGCGTACCTGCGGGCCACTCGCCGGCGCGGCACGGACCTCCCGTCGGTGACGCTGGCCTGCTCGGTCGATGCGGCCGGCCGCACCAGGCTGGCTTTCGGCAGCGTCGGACCGCGCCCCTACCTGGTCATCGACGACAGCGGTGTGCTGGCCGACCGGGCGGCGCCCGTCGAGGCCAAGGCGGCCCTCCTGGACGAGATCTTCGCGGTCGCCAGCCCCTCGCCGCGCTCGCTGCGGGCGAGCCCCGATTACCGCACGGCGATGCTGCGCGTGCTGGGCGCGCGCGCGGTGCGCCTGGCCATCGACCGGCTGGCAGCAGGATGAGCACCGTGGTGACGACCGAGGCGCTCGCCTGCACCGTCAACGGGCGTCCGTACCGCCTCGCGGTGGCGCCCCATCACACGCTCCTCGACGTCCTGCGCGATCAGCTCGGGCTGACGGGCACCAAGGCCTGCTGCCTGGTGGGCGAGTGTGGGGCGTGCACGGTCATCGTCGATGGACGCGCCGTGAACAGTTGCCTGATGCTGGCGCTGGAGGCCGAGGGGTCCGAGATCACGACCGTGGAGGGGCTCGCCCGCGAGGGCCACCTGAGTCCGCTCCAGGAGGCGTTCCTGGACCACGGCGCGGTCCAGTGCGGCTTCTGCATCCCCGGCCAGCTGATGGCCGCGCAGGCGCTGCTCCAGCGTGACGCGCACCCCACGGTGGGGCGCGTCCGCGAGGTCCTGGCCGGCAACCTGTGTCGCTGTGGCGGCTACGGCCAGATCACCGACGCGGTGATGGCGGCCGCGGAACGGACAGTGCGATGAACGCCCCGCTCGTCGGCCTCTCGCCACAGCGCGTGGGCGGCCGCGACCGCGTGACCGGAGCGCAGCAGTACGTCGCGGACATCCGCCTGCCCGATGTGCTGCACGCCAAGCTCGTCACGCTCGACTGCGCCCGGGCGCGCCTCATCGGCATCGACACCGCCGCGGCCGAGCAGGTCCCCGGCGTGCGCTTCGTGATGACCGCGGCCGACCTGCCGCAGCCCGTCCCTCGCTTCGGACCGCAGTTCCAGGACCGCCCGGTCCTGGCGGTCGGCGAGACCAAGTACCACGGCGAGCCGGTGGCGGCCGTCGCCGCCGAGACGGAGGAGGCGGCCGCCGAGGCCGCGCGCCTGGTCCGCGTCGACTACGAGGTGCTCCCCGGCGGCGTCTTCGACCTCGCCGCGGCCCTCGATCCCGCCTCGCCCCTCGTCCAGGACCCGAGCCTGCGGCCCAACGACCCGCTGGCCGGCACGAACGTCCTGCGGGAGCACCGCTACGGCTGGGGCGACGTCGACGCGGCCGCGGCCGACATCGTGGTGGAGCACGACTACGCCTTCCCCATGGTGACCCACTTCGCCATCGAGCCGCACGGGTTCATGGCCGCGCCCGACGGCGACGGGATCGCCGTCTGGAGCTCCATCCAGCACCCGTACTGGCTGCAGCGGATCCTGGCGCAGCTGCTGCACCTGCCCCTGTCCAAGGTGCGCGTCTACGCCCCCGACCCGGGCGGCGGCTTCGGCGGCAAGCAGCACGCCAAGCTCGAGCCGCTGGTCGCCTTCATGGCCCTCCGGGCGGGTCGGCCGGTGCGCCTGATCCTGACCCTCGACGAGACCTTCCAGGCCGTGCGCCGCACGTCGGCGGAGGTCCACGTCCGGACCGGCCTGCTGAGCGACGGCACGATCGCCTTCCAGGACGTACGCGCCGACTACCTGATCGGCGCGTACGCCGACATCGCGGATCGCGTCGTGAGCAAGGGCAGCTATCCGGCGTGCGGTCCGTACCGGACGGGGGCCGCGCGCATCGTCGCGCGCAGCGTCCTCTCCCACACCACGCCCGCCACGGCCTTCCGCGGCTTCGGCAACCCGCAGGTCAACTGGGCCGTCGAGTCGAACCTGGACGACGGTGCGCGCGCCCTGGGCCTGGACCGCCTCGAGATCCGCCTGCGGAACCTGGCGCGGCGGGGCGAGGCGTTCATCCCCGGCGACACGCCGGCCGATGGTGACTGGCGCGAGAGCGTCGAGCGCGCTGCGGCCGCCATCGGCTGGGCCACGCCCCTGGCGGCCGGCCACGGCCGGGGGATCGCCGTGGGCATCAAGTCGGGGCCGACCACCGGCCTCTCGCTGGCCACCGTGCGTCTGCTCGCCGATGGCAGCGTGATCGTCTACGCCGGGACCTCGGACATGGGCCAGGGCGCCCGCACGGTCCTGGCGCAGATCGCGGCCCAGGAGCTGGGCGCACCGCTGGCCTGGGTCCAGGTGGTCATGGGCGACACGGCCATCGTGCCCTACGACCAGCAGACCTCGGCCAGCCGCTCGAGCGTCCTGATGGGCAACGCCGTGCTGGGTGCCTGCCGGCAGATCCAGGCGCAGCTGTGCGCCATGGCCGCGCGGCTGCACGACGTCCCGCCGTCGGCCGTCACGATCGAAGGCGGCGTGGTGCGCCTGCCCGACCGGGAGGCGACCATCCTCGAGGTGCTCAAGCCCGGCCTCGGGCGGCTCGGCGGGGAGCTCATCGGCAACGGGGAGAGCCGCAAGGAGGAAGAGCCCGGGCATCCGCTCAGCGGCCGGCCCGCCTTCTTCGAGTTCAACTGCACCGCCGTCGAAGCGGAGGTCGACCAGGCCACCGGGGCGACCGTCCTGTCGCGCTACGTCACGGTCAGCGACGTGGGCCGGGCGCTCAACCCGCTGCAGGTCACGATGCAGGACGAGGGGGCCGCCATCCAGGGGCTGGGCCACACCCTGTGGGAGCACCTCATCTTCGACGAGGCCGGTCGTATCCGGAACCTGGGCGCCATCGACTACCGCATCCCGACCACCCTGGACCTGCCGCTCGAGATGCACAGCGAGATGGTGGAGAACGGGGACGGGCCCGGGCCCTATGGGTCCAAGGGCATGAGCGAGGGGGCCCTCCTGTGCGTCGCCCCGGCGGTGGCGGCGGCCGTGGCCGAGGCGACGGGCGTCGTCATCCGCGACCTGCCCCTGACCCCGGAGCGCGTATGGCGTGCCCTGACCGGCGCGCGCAGCCCGGCCCAGAGCGAGACGCGCGAACCGGTCCTGGCCGGTCCGGTCGAGCGGCGGTGACGCGATGATGCCGGGCGAGGTCGGGCCGGCCGGGGCCATCCCGCCGCAGCAGCTGGTGGACGCGGCGCGCCTGGTGCGGACAGGGCGGACCTACTCCCTGGCGGCCACGCGTTTCCCGGGCATGCCCCTCTTCCCGGGCCACCCGCCGTTCCAGGTGCTCAACTTCCGCACGCCGCGGGGTATCCGGACCAGCGGGGCCCAGCCCTGGGGGCCGCTCAACGAGGCCGGCCTGGGCTACATGGCCGAGTACCTCATGGCCACCTCCCACTCCGGGGCCCACGTCGACGCGCTGGCCCACATGACGGTGGGCGAGGATTCGCACTGGTTCGGCGGCGGCACCGTCGACGCCGAGCTGACCGACGCCGGGCCACGCTTCGGCGACGCCGCCAAGATGCCGCCCTTCTTCACGCGCGGGGTGCTGCTCGACGCGGCCGGCCATCGCGGACTGCCCTGTCTGCCCGTCGGCGCGCCGATCGACGCGACCGAGATGGACGCCATGTGCGCCGCCCAAGGGGTGAGCGTGCGGCCGTGGGACGTGGTGGTCATCCGCACCGGCTACATGAGCCTGTGGCCCGATGCCGCGGCGATGGCCGCCCACAAGACACCCGGCCCGGACATCTCGGCCGCGCACTGGCTGCTCGAGCGCGGCGTCATCGCCACCGGCACCGACACCGAGACGTACGAGGTCCAACCGGCGCCCGATCCCGGCCGCCCGACCAACCCGCAGCCCGTCCACACGCTCCTGCTCATCGAGCACGGGGTGTACCTGATGGAGAGCCTGGACCTGGAGGCGCTGGCCCGGGATCGGGTCTACGAGTTCCTGTTCGTCGCCCTGCCGCTGAAGATCGCCGGCGCCACCGCCTCGATGGTCGACCCGCTGGCGGTCATCTGAAGGAGCACGTCGTGTCCCAGACCATGGAGGCCCTCGTCGTCCTCGAGCCCGGCCGGCTGGAGATCCGCGCGGTGCCCATCCCGACGCCCGGTCCCGACGAGGTGCTGGCTCGCGTGCGAGCCGTCTCGATCTGCGGCACCGACGCCCACCTCGTGCGCGGCGACTACCCCGGCTTCTGGCCCCCCAGCTTCCCGTTCACCCCGGGCCACGAGTGGGCCGGTGAGATCGCCGTGCTCGGCCCGGGGGCCGAGCGATACGGCTGGCAGGTCGGCGACCGGGTCGCCGGCACCTCGCACGACGCATGCGGCGTCTGCCAGAAGTGCGTCGAGGGGCGCTACAACCTGTGCGAGAACTACGGGCGCGAGGGGCTCCACCGCCAGTACGGCCACAACTACCCGGGCGCTGACGCCACCTACGTGGTCCACGGCGTCAAGTGCATCTTCCGCCTGCCCGATGGGCTGACCTTCGAGGACGGCGCCCTGATCGACCCGGCCTCGATCGCGCTGCACGTGGCCAACCGCGGCCTGGTCGCGCCGGGCGACACGGTCATCATCACGGGCGCCGGCGCGATCGGACTGCTGTCGGGCGATGCGGCGCGGGCGCGCGGGGCCGGGCGGGTCATCCTCATCGAGCCCAACCCGAGGCGCCTGGCCAAGGCGGTCGAACTCGGTTTCGAGACGGTCGATCCCACGGCGGTCGATCCCGTGACGACGGTGCGTCAGCTGACGGGTGGCCTCGGCGCGGATGTCGCGCTCGAGTGCGCCGGTGCCCCGCAGGCCATCACATGGGCCGTGGGGTCGCTTCGCCGGGGCGGTCGATGCGCCGCCGTGGGCATCCCCACGGTGGGCGTCGAGCTGGCCCTGCAGCGGCTCGTCCTGGACGAGCTGGAGCTGGTCGGCTGTCGCGCGTCGGCGGGCGAGATGCGGCGGGTGATGCCGCTGGTCGAGCAGGGCCGCATCCGCGTGCGCGAGATCGTGACCCACCGATTCGCGCTGGCCGACTACGCGCAGGCCCTGGCGACCTTCAACGATCCGGCGAGCGGGGCCATCAAGATCATCGTGACGCCCGGAGGTGGCTCGTGACCTACGTCCATGACCTGACCGAGCACCTCGACCTGTCGTACGCGGAGGCCCGGGCGCTCCTGGGCGGCAAGGCCGCCAACCTGGCGACCATGGCCACCGAGTTGCGGCTGCCCGTCCCGCCTGGCTTCGTGGTCACGACCGAGGCGTGCCGTGCCTACCTGGCCTCGGGCTGGCCGGCCGGCCTGGATGAGGAGCTCCGTGCGCACGTGCACACCGTCGAGGCGGCCACGGGCCGCACCTTCGGCGGCCCCGGCGAGCCCCTGCTCGTCAGCGTTCGCTCCGGCGCGCCGATCTCGATGCCGGGCATGATGGACACCATCCTCGACCTGGGCCTCGAGGCGGGCACGACGGCCGGCCTGGCGGCGGCGACCGGTGACACCGCCTTCGCCACGCAGTGCCGCGCTCGCTTCGAGACGATGTTCCGCGCCGTGGTCGGCGTGGCCGATGTGCCCGCCGATCCCTGGGCCCAGCTGCGCGGCGCCGTAGAGGCCGTCTTCCGCTCCTGGAACAGCGCCCGGGCGCGCACCTATCGAGAGCGCGAAGGCATCCCCGCCGATCTGGGCACGGCCGTCACGGTGCAGGCCATGGTCTTCGGGAACCGGGGCATGGATTCCGGCACCGGCGTGCTGTTCACGCGCAACCCGGCCACCGGAGAGCCCCTCCTCTACGGCGACTTCCTGTTCGACGCCCAGGGCGAGGACGTCGTCGCCGGCACCCACCAGACCGAGTCACTGGCTGCGCTCGACGAGCGCCTCCCGGCGGTGGCCCGCGAGCTGCGCCGGACGGCGGTGACCCTCGAGTGTCATTACCGCGACCTGTGCGACATCGAGTTCACGGTCGAACGCGGCAAGCTCTGGCTCCTGCAGGTGCGCGTCGGCAAGCGCACGCCACAGGCCGCCCTGCGCCTGGCCGTGGACATGGCCCAGGACCCCGACTTCCCGCTCTCCCGGGCAGAGGCCGTGGCACGTGTCCAGGCCCTGCTCGAGCGGCCGCCCCTGGTGGCGACCGGCCCGTGCGACGCGGTCGCCCTGACGAGCGGCCTGCCGGCCTCGCCCGGCGTGGCCAGCGGCGAGATCGCCACCAGCTGCGACCTGGCCATCAGGGCGGCGGAGGCCGGGCGCCGCGTCATCCTCGTGCGCAACGAGACCTCACCCGACGACGTACCCGGGCTGTCCCGCTCGGTCGGCATCCTCACCGCGCGCGGCGGCCTGGCCAGCCACGCCGCCGTGGTGGCTCGCGGCTGGGGCATCCCGGCCGTGGTCGGCGCGAGCGCGCTGCACGTCGATGATGGGCACATCACGATCGGCTTGCAGGTCCTGCAGGCGGGCGAGACCATCACCATCGACGGCGGCACCGGCGAAGTCTTCGCCGGCGAGGTAGGCGGCAGCACGACCGTGGTGCCGGAGGCGGCGATCCTGCTCGGATGGGCGCACGACCTGGGCATCCTCATCGGCTCGCCGGAGGGCGAGCGGACCACGGCCGCGCCGGCGCACGCCTCGGCCGGCGTCGACGATGTCCTGGCCGCGCTGGCGGTCAAGGGTTTCGCGACCCCCGAGAGCCTGGCCGCGGCCCTGCTGTCTGGGCCGGACGAGGTCCAGCCGCTCCTCGCTGGCCTCGTCACCGACGGTCTGACGGAGGAAGCGGTGGGTGCCTTGCGCCTGACCGAGGCGGGCAAGGCCCGCAGCCAGGCCCTCCTGGCCACGGAGCAGGAGGGCTGGGGGACGGCTGCGGCGACCGAGGCACTCGACCGGTTCCTGGCGCTCGACGGGCGCATGAAGGAGACCGTCACCGCGTGGCAGATGCGCGCGCAGGATGGCCCGCCCGTGCTCAACGACCACAGCGATCCGGCCTACGACCGATCGGTGCTCGAGCGGCTGGTCGCCCTCGACGCGGACGCCGGCGCCTGGCTGGCGCCCCTCACGTCCGGCCCGGCGCGCCTGGTCACCTACCGCCAACGCCTGCAGCGGGCCCTCGAGGCGGCCCTGGCGGGCGACCAGCGGTACGTGGCCTCGCCCCGCGTTGACAGCTATCACAGCGTCTGGTTCGAGCTCCACGAGGACCTCATCCGGCTGGCCGGTCGTACGCGCGCCGCGGAAACGGCCGCCGGCCGAGCTTGACCGACGCCCGCCTCACCCCGGTCGCTGCCCTCGTATAGTCCGGGTCGGACGTCCGCACCTCCAGGAGCACCGATGGCGCACGCGATCCTCATGCCCAAGCCCGGTCAGATGACCGAGGAGTGCGTGCTCGTCGCGTGGCACAAGCGCGAGGGCGACCCCGTCAAGCGCGGCGACGTCCTCTTCGAGATCGAGACGGACAAGTCGGTCATGGACGTCGAGGCGTTCGACGACGGCGTGCTCCTGCGGCGTTACGTGGAGGAGGGCGAGACCGTCCCGGTCAACAGCATATGTGCCTACGTGGGCGCTGCCGGCGAGACGGTGCCCGACGCCGTCCCACGGCCGCTGATGGCGCTGACGACCGTGCCCGTCGCCGACCCGGCGCCGACCCCGGTGATGGTCGAGGCGACCGCGCGCCCGGCCGCGCCCGCCGCGGCGTCGGCCGGCGCTGGTGAGCGCATCCGCATCAGCCCCCGGGCGAGCCGCCTCGCGGCCGATGCCGGCCTGGACCCGCGAGCGCTGACCGGGACCGGCCCCGGCGGCCGCATCACGGAACGTGACGTCCAGGCCGCCCTGCTCGCCGCTCCCGGCGCCTCCGAGCCGGCCGGCCGGCCGGCCGCCGCCGATACCACCCCGCCCCCGGGGCCGTCAGCCCAGGGCGAGCCGCGACCCCTCAGCCGGATGCGCCGCACGATCGCCGAGCGGCTCACCCGCAGCTGGACCACGACGCCCCATTTCACCGTCACCGTGGCCGTCGACATGGCCGGGATCATGGCCCTGCGCAAGGAGCTCCAGGCGCGCGGCGACCGGCTCACCGTCACCGACTGCGTGCTGAGCGCGACGGCCCAGACCCTGGCCGAGTTCCCCGACGTAAATGCCGTCACCGACGGGGTGACCGTCTGGCGCCGATCGCGGGTCCACCTCGGGCTCGCGGTGGCCGTCCCCGGTGGCCTGGTCGTGCCCGTCATCCGCGACGCCGACCGGCTGAGCCTGACCGAGCTGCGCGACCGGGCGGCGGCCCTGGCCCAGGCGGCGCGAGACGGTTCGCTGGCCGTCGACGACATGACCGGCAGCACGTTCACCGTCTCCAACCTGGGCATGTTCGAGGTCGATGAGTTCAGCGCCATCATCAACCCCGGTGAGGCGGCCATCCTGGCCGTCTCGAGCGTCGTGCCGACCCCGGTCGCCATCGGCGATGGGCTGGCCGTCCGGCCGGTCATGAAGCTCACCCTGTCCGCCGACCACCGCCTCGTCGATGGCGAGACGGGGGCGCGCTTCCTCAATGCGCTGCGCCGCCGCCTCGAGGATGCCGAGGGGTTCCGGAACCAGGCCCTGGAGATGTGACCGGGGCGACCGCGACGAACGCGGCGCGCAGGGCCTCCTGTGTCGCGCGGTCGATGCCCAGGCCACGCGCGAAGTAGCCCTCGATCGTGGCGTAGCGCCGCCGCATCTCGTCGAGCCCGGCTTCGAGGTACTCGGGGCGCACATCCATCAACGGCCGCAGCAGGTCCGGATCACCGCCGGCGGCACTGAACTGGTCGAGCATGGGCTGGAACGCCGGCGCGAGCTGGACGCCGCTCGCCAGGTAGTCCGTCATCACCACGGGCTCGGGCACGTCGAGCAGGAGGAGGAGGGCCGCCACGGCCCACCCGGTGCGGTCCTTGCCGGTCGCGCAGTGGATGAGCGCCGGTCGGCGGGCGGGGTCGGCCAGGTCCCGGTACAGTCGCCCGAGGACCACGAGCGCGCCCGCCTCGGTCACGAACTCGCGGTATTGCTGGGCGAACCAGCGGGCCCCTCGGCCGCCGCCCAGGAACCGTTCGGCGGTGCGGGGCTCATCGAGCGCCCGGATCATCTGCTCGGGCCTGATGACGGCCGAGCCGGCGAGGATGTCCAGCGCCACGAGGACCGCGCCCGGCGGGAGATGGTCCGGCTGCCGCGCACGCTCGACCGCGCTGCGCAGGTCGTAGACGACGCGCAGGCCAAGTCCCCCCAGGGTCGCGGCATCCTGTCCGTCCAGGCGGCTCAGGTCGCCCGACCGGTAGAGCAGCCCGGTCCGCACCGCGCCGCCGCCCCGGGTCACGTAGCCGCCGACGTCGCGCAGGTTCCAGCCGGAAGCGACCGCCGGGGCGATCATGCGACAAGCGCCTCCGGCACCGCGGCGGGGCCCAGTGCGACGATCCGGAGGGGATCGCCCCGCTGCAGGACCGGCACCGTCGCGCTGCTGTCGACGCGGGCGCAGAAGGCGACGTCGTCGCCCTCACCGATGGCGCGCACCAGGTGGCCGCTCTCCGACTCGCTCAGCGCCGCCCCGAGATCGCGGTAGGCGGCGCGCAGGCGGCGCGCCGCGATCGCCGCGTCGCCCAGCACGACCGCCACGCCCCGGGCGCGCGCCGCCTCGCGCAGGTCCTCCACGATCAGCCCGGCGGCGACCGCATCATCCAGGGCGAAGCGGCCCCTGATGCCGGCGCACACGATGCCGATGGGCAGGTCGAGGACCAGCGCGGCGGCCATGGCCGCCTCGGCGCAGGCCCGGGCATTGAGGAGGCACCCCACCAACGTCAGCGGCATGGCCGCGTGGCGGCGCAGGATGGCGGTGCCGTTGGTCGTGCTCAACACGACGTGCCGGCCCTTGATGGGCATGCGACCGACGGCCACCGGCGAGTTGCTGGCATCGAAGCCGCGCGGCGCCCTGCCGTGACGCTCCCCGATCAGCAGGCCATCCATCTGGCGCGCCAGGCGCCTGGCCTCGGCGAGCGGCCCGGCCAAGTACAGGTCCCGGCAGCCCAGGTCGAGCAGCGTGGTGATGGTCGAGCTCGCCCGCAGCTCGTCGATGACGACGCACACCGCGCCCGGCCACGCGCGGGTCTGATCGGGCACCAGGGCGACTTCGATCTTCATCCAGGGGACCTCCAGGCACGCACGACCGCCGGCTCCGACAGGGTCTGACGCGCGAGTCCGGTCCGCACCGGCCGTTGGTTGCGTTGCGGGGGTGTCGAACGGCCCGAAGCGGGCGGTGGCTAGAGCGCGCTGTGGAGGATGCCCGTCAGCTCCTCGTCCGTCAGGTCGACCGGGTTGGTGCGCATGCTGCCGGCCCGCGACAGCTCGATCAGGCGCGGGATGTCCCGCGCGGCCACGCCCCACTCCGCCAGCCCGCGCATGCCCAGGTGGACCGTCAGATCCTGCAGCAGGGCCGGCAGATCGTCGAGCACGCCCGGGTCGCCGGCGGCCCGGTCGGGCAGCAGCGTGCAGGCGACCTGCGCATAGCGCGCCAGGGCGGGCGCGTCCGGTGTACGCGCGTGCAATGTCGCCAGGTTGACCCGCGTCGTCGGCGCGAGGAGCACGCCGCAGACCACGCCGTGGGGGACCGCGTACAGGCCGCCGATGGCCGCCGCCAGCCCGTGCACGGCCCCCAGGCCCGCCTGCGCCAGGGCGATGCCCGACGCGAGGGCGGCGAACGCGGCATCGGCCCGGGCCCGCGCCTGGTCGGCCGGAGCGCCGTCGTACCAACGCGCCAAGCCGTCGCGCGACGCCTGCAGGCCGCGCCGGGCGATGGCATCGGAGATGGGGTTGGCCCGCCGCGACGTATAGGCCTCGATGAGCTGAGTCAGGGCGTCCAGCCCGTCGGCGGCGATCAGCGGGCGGGGACACGTGGCCAGCAGGTCCGGGTCCACGATGGCCAGGCGCGGCACCAGCGCGTCGGCTCGGAACGACCGCTTGAACCCGCGCGGCCCGGGCACCGAGAGCACCGCGTTGCGGGTCACCTCGCTGCCCGTCCCGGCCGTCGTCGGGATCGCGATGATGGGGCAGCCGACGCCCTCGAAGGTGCGGCCGCGCCCGACCTCCTCGAGGTACTCCCAGACCGAGTCGCCCGACGGCAGCAGCGCCGCGATCGCCTTGCCCGCGTCGATCACGCTGCCGCCACCGATGGCCAGCACGACGTCGATGCGCGCCGGCCGGAACCGGGCGACGGCCTCGTCGACGAGCGCCGGACCGGGCTCCCCGCTGACGACGACGTCCTGCCGCGCCACCTCGAGCCGTCCCAGGAGGGCCTCCAGCCAACGGGCCTGTTCGAGCCGCTGGAACGAGCGCTCGCCGCGCACGAGCAGGAGCGAGCGCCCGAACCGCGGGAGGCGGTCGGCCAGCGACGCGAAGGCCCCGGGACCGAACTCGATCGGGGGGATCCCGAGCGTCGTGAAGGCGCTGATGCCGTCCGCCCAGGGCTGCCCGGCTGTCTGTCCCATGATGCCTGCCTCCGACGCCCCACGATAGGCGCTTGACACGCGACGAGCGCCGCCCGAACGTAGGCCGGTGATCGGTGCCGGTCGAAGCGGAGGGCCCTGATGAAGAAGATCCTCGTGGCCTATGACGGGAGCGAGCCGGCGAAGCGGGCGCTCGAACAGGCGGCCGAGCTGGCCACCGCGATGGGCGGGTCGGTGACGGTCGTGAGCGTCATCCCCGTGCACCCCGGACGCGTGCCCGTCGACCCATGGGACGATCGCGCCGTGCACGACGCGGAACTGATCGAGGCCAAGACGATCCTGGGCACCCGCCAGGTCGAGTGGGACGTCCTCGAGCCCGCCGGCGATCCGGCCAAGGCCATCGAGCGGGTCGCCGAGGAGGGCGGCTACGACATGGTGGTCCTGGGCTCACGCGGCCTGGGCACCGCCGCCCGGGTCCTCCAGGGCAGCGTGTCGGAGCACGTCGCGACGCACGCTCACGCGACCGTCGTCATCGTCCATTGAGCCCGCCGGTGAGCCTGTCGGGCGGGTGACACCAGCAGCGCCCGGCCAGGGGCATCTCGTCCTGATGGGCCTCATGGGCGCCGGCAAGACGACGGTCGGGCGGGCCGTCGCGGCGCGCCTGGGTTGGCCGTTCCACGACAGCGACGAGGAGATCCAGCGCTCGACCGGCTTCAGCGCGCGCCGCCTGCACGAGCGCGAGGGCGCGCGCCGCCTGCACCGCATCGAGGCGGCGCACCTCCTGGGCCGGCTGGCGGAGGACGCCCCGAGCGTCATCGCCGCGGCGGCGAGCACGGTCGAGGACGGAGCGTGCCGGCGCGCCCTGGGCGAGCCCACGGTGCTGGTGGCGTGGCTGCGCGCCGCGCCGTCCGTCCTGGCGGCACGGTTCGACGAGGGGGGCGACCACCGCCCCCGGTACGGGCCGGATCGGGCGCGTTCCCTGGCCCGGCAGGCGGAGCGGCGCGAGCCGCTGCTCGCCTCGCTCCAGCCGCTCGTGTTCGACGTCGACCAGGTGGCGGCGGAGGCCGTGGTGGGCGGCTTGGCCGCGGCGGTCAGGGATAGATGGCCGTCGGCGTCATGAAGTCGTGGGCGTGGCCGCTGCCCGACTCGATGACGCACTTGAAGGGCACCTCTGTGTCGAGGAAGTACCACTCGATGTCGTCGCCGATGTGGCCGACGGTCGTGATGCCGATGCCGTCCTTGGCGAACTGGGCCTTGACGCGCTCCGATTCCGCGCGCGTCTCGAACATCACCGCGATCGAGGAGATGCCCTCGCCGGTCGTATCCAGGATCTCCTGCCACGGGTTGCCCGGCCCGAGCGGCTGGATCAGCTCGAAATTGAGGTCGCCCACCATCGTCTCCGCCCAGCGCACCTTGAACTCGGCCGGCCGGCCCTGCCACGCGCAGTGGTGCATGATCCGCTGGCCGTCCGCCTCGAAGACACGCCACGGACCCCAACCGAAGGCCTTGTGGTAGTTGGCCATGCGCGTCTCGAGATCGCGTACGGTGAGCGAGACCTGCGTGATCGGATAGGTGATCCCGCTCGCCGGTGACGGCCCGGGCTGCGCGCCGGGGTAGGGGTAGATCTGGGCCGGCTTGACGAAGTCGATGGCGTGGCCGCTGCCCGATTCGATGAGGCAGCCGAAGTCACGCTGGGTGTCCAGGTAGTAGTACTCGATGTGCTCGCCGATGTCGGCCTTCATCGTCACGTCGATGCCGAACTGCTGCTTGAAGGCTCGCTTCACCGCATCGCCGTCCTCGCGCTCGTGGAACATGGTGGCGATCGAGGCGACGCCCTCGCCGTGCCGCTCGATGAAGTCGGTCCACAGGTTCGGCCCCTCCAGGGGCTGGAGCAGCTCGAAGTTCAGGCTGCCCACGTAGACCTCCGCGCCGCGAAGGGCGTAGTGGACGTCCTTGCCGTGCAGCTGGGTGTCATGGTGTACGGGCGGCACGTGGTCGAAGACCTGCCAGGGGGCCCAGCCGAAGGCGCGGTAGTAGCGCTCCATGGTGGCCGGGAGATCGCGCACGGCCAGCGACACCTGGGTGATCGGGTAGCGCAGACCCTCCATGCCCACCGGCAACTCGACGGCGTGGTCGCTCATCTCAACCTCCACAGCCCTGCTCGGCACCCTGGTCACGACCCGGCCATCCTACATCGTGTTCACCGATAGTGAACGCTTAGTATTCGGGCACGCGCGTGCCGGCGATGACCTCCTGCTGGATGGCCAGCAGCGCCGCCGGCCGGAGGATGCTCGTGACGACGTGGTGCGCGACCGCGTCATCCGAGCGGACCAGGAACGTGGCGCGGCTGTTGCGGTCGGAGAGGCTCGCGCGCACGTTCGCCGAGAGGGGCCGCTCCACGAGGAAGGATGGCAGGTGGCCGGCCCGCGCCTCGTCGGCGTCCCAGACCGCGCCATCGACACGGCCCTCATCGAGCAGGCGGGCGAACTGCATGTAGGTGGCGGGCACGAATTCGGCGCCCTGGCCGGCGAACTCCAGCTCCGTGATGCGCTGGAAGTCGGCCGAGTCGCGATCGAACACGACGCGCAGGGGCCGCGCCAGCTCGACCGCGTCCGGCCGCAGGTACACGCGGTGCTCGGCGACGTAGCTCTGCGGCGGCAGTTCCTGGGCGATGGTCTCGCTGGCACCGCGCTCGCCGGCCGCCAGGGCCGACATGACCGCGACCCGGCACCGGTCATGGCGCAGGCCCTCCAGGCGTCGGCGTGACCCACGGATGAAGCTCACGTAGGCGGGCACCCCGGCATCGCTCAGCAGGGCTCGCACGGCCGTGGCGAGGCCGTTGATGCGGGGCGTGGTCGGCAGCGGCAGGGAAAGGATGAGCGGCTCCGATTCGGCGGCCGCCCACAACCGCTCCAGCGAGCGGCGATCCAGATATGCGCCCCGCCGGCCGCGATGGGCCAGCTCGATGGCGCCGTCGCGCTCCAGCCGGGCGAGCACGCCCTGCACCGTGCCGATGCTGGCGCCGAATCGCTCGGCCAGCGCGCGCACGGTCGGCAGACGCTCACCGGGCGCCACGGTCGTCATGAGCAGCGCGGCGATCTGCTGGCGGAGGTCGGTGGCCCGCTCAGCCGTCATCGCTGCTGCCCTCCACTCCACCTTGGTCGCGTGATCCGGCCCTCATCATGCGCGACCCGTCGACCGTCCGGGGGCCGAGTCTGTATAGTTCATCTGGCGTGAACGATACGCGGACTCGCCCCATGGGGGATGAGGACGGAACGATGCGCTTCGACCTGTTGATCCGGGGCGGCGAGGTGGTCGATCCCGCCACCGAGCGATCCGGCCGCCTCGACGTGGCTGTCACCGCCGGCCGGATCGCGGCCGTCAAACCGGATCTGCCCAGTGCCTCGGCGCGACGCGTCATCGACGCCACCGGCACGTTCGTCACGCCCGGCCTCATCGACCTGCACACACACGTGTTCTGGGGCGCCAACTACTTCGGGATCGATGCCGACAGCCTGGCCTGGAACAGCGGCGTGACGACATGGGTGGACGCCGGCTCGGCCGGCGCCTTCTCCATGCTCGGCTTCCGCGAGTACGTCATCCGGCCCGCCCAGGTGCGCATCCTGGCCTTCATCCACGGGTCCTACATGGGGCTGGCCGGCCTCAACTACGACGAGTACTGCAACATGGCGGCCTGCAACGCGCCCCTGCTGCGCGAGGTGGTCGACGGGCACCGTGACATCGTGCGCGGCATCAAGGTGCGCATGGGCAAGGAGGGCGTGTGCTTCCGCGGCCTCGAGCCGCTGCAGCGCGCGCGCGAGGCGGCCGAACTCACGGGGCTGCCCATCATGGCCCACATCAGCGGTCTGCCGCCGAGCCTGGAGGAGATCCTGGGGCTGCTCAAGGAAGGCGACATCGTGACCCACGCCTACACCGGCGGCGGCGAGCAACCGGTCGACGCGGAGGGCCACCTGCTCGACTGCGCGCGCGAAGCGCGCCAGCGGGGCATCGCCTTCGACATCGGTCACGGCGCGGGCTCGTTCTCGTTCACCACCGCGGAAGCCCTCGCGGCGGCCGGCTTCTGGCCCGACTCGATCTCCACCGACCTGCATCAGATGAGCCTGCACGGCCACCGCATGGTGGAGCAGGAGGCGCACGACTTCATCACCAGCGTACGCGGTGACGGCACGCCCCAGCTGTACCTGACCACGGTCATGAGCAAGCTGCTGTACCTGGGCATGCCCTGGCCCGAGGTCGTCCGGGCCACCACCGCCACCCCCGCGCGCCTGCTCGGCCTGGCCGGCGAGATCGGCACGCTGCGCCCCGGGGCGGTCGCCGACGTGGCCACCTTCATGATCGACGAGGGGCCGCAGGAGTTCCAGGACGTGTACGGCAACCGCCGCACCGGCCATCAGCTGGTGCGCAATGTCCAGACCTGGCGCGCCGGCCGCCTGATGACCCCCAAGGCGGTCCCGCCGCCGCCACCCTGGATCGAGCTCCTGCCGGAGCCCTGATCCGCCGCCCAGGAAGGGATGCCATGAGCCCCTCGGGTCCGCTCCACGGCCAGGTCGCGCTGATCACCGGTGCTGGCAGCGGCATCGGTGCGGCCCTGGCCGCCCAGCTCGCCGAGGCGGGCATGGCGGTCATGCTCGTGGGCCGCCGCCCCGCACCACTCGACGAACAGGTACGGGCCATCATCGCGCGGGGCGGCCGGGCCGCCGCCCGTCCGACCGACGTGCGCGACTTCGCCGCCGTCGACGCGGCCGTCGACGAGACGATCGCCACGTTCGGAGGGCTGGACGTCCTGGTGGCCAACGCCGCCATCGCCGACTTCGGCCCCATCGAGGCGGCCGATCCGGTCCTGTGGGATGACGTCATCCGGACGAACGTGCTGGGCGTGCTGTACGCCGTGCGCGCCGCCCTGCCGCACCTGTCGGCCCAGGGCAGCGGGCACGTCGTGATCGTCTCATCGGCGTCCGGCCGCGACACCTATGTGGGCGAGCCGGCCTACATCGCCAGCAAGCACGCCACGGTCGCCTTCGCCGATG